>NZ_JAUBRA010000013.1:0-115550 GCF_036701555.1 Microcoleus sp. Pol10D4 | reverse complement strand
AAAGCCTTTTAAGTGGACATATAAGGGTAAAGTCTTGGCGGCCTAATAGTCTGTGTATTTACGCCGAGCTGTACTAGATACAGTGTTCTGTCCGGTTCTTTGATTTGTAAGGCAAGCCGATAATTCAAAAATTGACCCAAGGCGAGATGAAAGTCAGTAATTGCAGAGTTGTTGAGAAAGCTTTTAATTTCAACAGCAATTTTTTGCCCTAATTTTTCCGCCGCCAAAATCTTCTCTGCGGCTAAATCAATCTCAAACTTAACACCCTGAATTTTGAGGATCAGCGGATCTGCGGTGATTTCCCACTCCTCCTTCTGAAGCGCTTCCTTTACAGCATCGTGAAATAAATCTCTAGCAGCCATTTATGTACAATACAGCTTTTATATCTCTTATCTATTCTACTGCATAACCCGTATACTTCCGCATAAACGGCGGCTGAAAGCCCCAAACAATATCCTCTTTGGGAACTCCGGCTATTACTAAATCTTCAGCAATATCATCTTCAGTGGCATTCCATTGAAGCCAAATTTTCCCGCCCTTGATATCAATGTGAATGCTACAGTGATGCACCCTAGTCTGCTTGTCCCAGCCCACATAGAAGATTTGGTAATGATCTCGTTCTGTATCAAGAATTGTCTCGACTTCAATGTCTCCGTGAGCAGGTTTGCGCTTGCCGTACTCCAGTAACATTTGCTGCACAATTTGCCGATATTTGATTAATTTTTCCATTCTACAATTACCTCAACTGCTGTATCATAAACAATCATTTTTACCTGATTTTCTTCGATCCTTGCTTTGGGGAAATCTAGTTGAAAGAATTCTTCATAAGTTATTAACGGCACCGCCAAGTACAAAATGCGATCTGGTGCTTTTTCTTTGAGTGCGGCTCGATAATTAATGAACTGCCCCAATGCTCTGTGAAATTCCGAGATTGCCGACGATTTTGCCAAAAAACTTTTGACCTCAACGGCAATTTTTTCGCCTTCCCTTTCTGCCGCAATCAGCCTTTCTGCTCCCAGATCGATCGACATATCTACACCGCCCACACTAATCGGAAACGGATCGTGGGTAATATGCCAGCCTTCTTTTTGCAAAGCTGTTTTGACAACTTCATGAAAAACATCTCTGGCAGACATAATATATCGATAACTAACTTACTTATTCCTATCTTACCTTTTTTGATAACCAACTGGCAGTATTGTGCCAGCGACTAAGCAATTAGGCGCGCCCTCAAGTCGCGACATCATAAGATAGCTGAACCATACCAGAACTGTATGTCTGACATCCTGTTAACTGCAAAGCTGTAGTATTTATGGGATTAACAAATAAAGGGATTCCCTCGCCCAAAATAATCGGGTGCACTGAGAGAATGACCTCGTTGACAAAGTTTTGATTCAGGAAATCGCGAATCAGCAGAGCACCTCCCACCAACCAAATATTCTTGCCCTCAAGCAAGCGCAAATCATTGACAAAACTCTCAAAATCCGTTACAAATTCTACATCGGAAGTGGCTTTAAAATCGAGATTTTTCGTAAAAACATAACTCTTTTTTTCCTGGTACGGATACTCGCCAAAAGTTAGAACTTGTTCGTAAGTTTTCCGACCCATGAGAACCGTATCGATGCTATCTAAGAATTTAGTATAACCGTAATTTTGGTCTGTAAACAGCCAGTCAATATCGCCATTCGAGCGAGCGATATAACCGTCCAGACTAGATGCAATGAATAGTACAATTTTCCGCATGGCAACACCTAGATAAATGCTCTACAGAGACTTTATAAAAGTATATGGGCTTTCAGGGGTCGAGAGGTACATTTTGATAATTTGTAATTTATCTTTGTAATTGATCGGCTGTATCCCACCTATTTGGCCATCGCCCTTGTCACTTCCAAAAACTCCCGCAAAATCGGCGAATTATCGTTTGCCCTCCATACCGCTGCCATCGGCACAGTTGGCGTAGATTCTGCAATACTTTTATAAATAACGCCCTTCCGTTGAATATTTTGAGCATTTGCCGGCAGCAAAGCAATTCCCACGTCCCCCGCGACTAAGCCGAGTATGGTCAGCATCATTGTTCCTTCTTGAATAACATTAGGAGAAAAACCGAATTGTTGGCACAAATGTTCTATTTGTTCTGACAAACCGGGTGCAAATTGACGAGAAGGAAGAATAAAAGCTTCCTGTGCAAGTTCTTTTAAAGAAACTTGAATTTTATTAACTAACCGATGATTTTCTGGTAGTGCCGCAATCAAAGGTTCTTGCCAAATCGTCACTGAACATAAATCTGATTCTTGAACCATTGATGACATTAAATGGAAAAACCCCACATCCAAATGCCGAGCGCGCAGTGCTTGCAATTGCAGCGATGTTGCTAACTCCCGCCAAATCAGTTCCACTTTCGGAAATCGATCGCAATAAACTCGCAAAATATCAGGCAACAAACAGTTTGCCATCGAACTGTTAAAACCGACAATCAAACGCCCGATTTCTCCCCGACTGGCGCGTTTTGCGGTTTTGACAGCATTGTCCACCTGCGCGAGGATCAAACGAGTTTCTTCTAAAAAAACCTGTCCCGCCCAAGTTAATTGAATAGGTTGCTTGGTACGATCGAACAACTGCACCTCAATCTCGTCTTCCAGCGCCCGAATTTGCTGGCTGAGAGGAGGTTGCGCCATGTGTAAACGTTCTGCAGCGCGAGTGAAGTTTAACTCTTCTGCTACTGCAATAAAATACCGCAAATGTCGAAGTTCCATTAATTAGCCACTACTATATCTTTTAAATATAGCTTACTACTTAATTAAATATTGGACATATACTAAGACCTTAGCTAATCTGGATAGTAAGACCTTATTAATCTCAAGTCAACAGACTTGGAGATATATTGCTGCCGTTGGGATAGGAAGTTATTTGTTTATGAACCAAATTAAACGTGTTGCCATAGTGGGAGGAACCCACGGAAACGAACTCACAGGAATTTACCTCGTGAAGAAATTCGATCGCGCGCCAGAGTTAATTGGGCGATCGACTTTTGAAACTATCACCCTGCTAGCCAATCCCAAAGCTTGCGAAATCGGGACACGCTACATCGATATCGACCTCAACCGCTGCTTTAGAAAGCAAGATTTAGAAAATCCCCATCTCTCCAGCTATGAAGCGCAGCGGGCGAAAGAAATCTACCGCATTTTTAGCTCAAAAAACACTCATCTGCCCAACGTAATTATCGATTTGCACAGCACCACATCCAACATGGGGCTAACATTTATTCTCGCCAGCCATCATCCATTTAACCTGCAACTAGCAGCTTATTTAACCTCTGTGTATCCCCACCTCAAGGTACTCGCTTCTACAACCAAGAATCATGATAGTCCTTTGCTGCGATCGCTTTCCGAATTAGGCGGTACGCTGGAAGTTGGTGCAGTCCCGCAAGGCGTCTTGGATGCGTCTTTATTTCAGCAAACTGAGCAAGTTGTGTGCCGAATTTTAGACGGCGTAGAAGCCTACAATCAAGGCACAATGCCTGCTGCAAAAAATCCCCTGACTATTTATCACACCATTGGGGCGATCGACTATCCCAGAAACGAGAACAGAGAAATTCAGGCAATGATTCATCCTCATCTGCAATCCAGAGATTATCAAGCCCTGAATCCCGGCGATCCGATGTTTTTGACCTTTGATGGTGAGTCGGTATTGTATGAAGGTAAATCAACCATTTATCCCATTTTCATTAACGAGGCGGCTTACTACGAAAAAGGAATTGCCATGTGTTTTACCCAAAAGCAAATAGTCAGTATTGAGTAGAAAATTCACAATTATTCTCGATGATTGCTCTGTGACAAAAACTCCTCTTTAGAAGCCGTAGTCAAAGAACGCAATTCCTTCCATATTTCCAAAGTGATAATACAGGTAATTAGCCACACCAAACCAGCCGTATAACCAGCAATAACATCGGTAGGCCAGTGAACTCCTAGGTAAAGCCTGCTCAAACCAATAGCAGCAATTAATACAACTGTCAAGCCGTAAATCGACCAGCGCTGCTTGGGAAAGCGTGCACCCAAAAAATATCCTAGCAAACCGTAAATAACCATTGAAATCATTGCGTGTCCGCTAGGAAAACTGTAAAATCTTACATTAACAACGTGCTCCCAAAGTTGAGGTCGATCACGGGCAAAAAGTTTTTTTAACAGTAAATTTAAACCGATCGCTCCCCCACCGGCGAACGCAATAGTTGCAGCTTCCGAGCGGTGATTGCGCCCTAGCAAAATAATACCCAAAATCAGACAAATCACTAGCAGCAACTTCGGCTCGCCCAAAAAGGTAAAGCCCAGCATTATTTGATCGCGCAGCGGAGTGTGCAATTTCCTCAGAGCTAGTAAAATAGAGCTATCGAAAGCGTAACTTTCCTTTTCCAACACCTCTTCGGCAATAGTGGCAAATCCCCACATTGCCAAAGCCGCAACAGCAAGCCCGGCCAGCCGAATTATCGAAATGAGCGATCGAATTTTAGAACGCATTTTTTAAGTAATTAAAATTTTAAAATTTCCAACTGAAAATAATACCACAAGTATAGGAAACGAAAACGCCTTACCAATCGTCTAGATTCTTGAGCAACTATATTCTGAACCATTAATTGATTTTTCACTACCCACCTCAGCTTTTACATCCAACGGGCGAATGACTATACTCTCCACAAAATACATTTCTGCAATTTTGTTGACCTTGGGGTTGACAAGTCTGTCTAGCTGTGCTGGCACAACCGGAGTCAATGCCCCGATCGCCGAAGCCCACACGATCGCCCAGCGTCTCGTTTCGACCGCAGTCGCCCAAAAGCCCAACAACCCGCAATTCGGCCAGCCGATCGACTGTACCCTAGGCAAAGACTGTTTTGTATTGCTGTATTTCGATCGAGAACCCGGCCCCACCGCCGTCGATTTTGGCTGCGGGCGCCAAACCTACGACGGCCACGACGGCACAGATTTTGCGATTCCCGACGCCAAAGCAATGGCAAAAGGAGTTCCAGTTATTGCCTCCGCAGCAGGCAAAGTTTTGCGATCACGAGATGGTGTGGTCGATCGGCGTTTACAGAACGATACAGACAAAGCCAACATCGCAGGCACAGAATGTGGCAACGGCATGGTAATCGACCACGGCGGTGGTTGGGAAGCCCAATACTGCCACCTCCGCAAAGGCAGCGTTGCCGTCAAACCGGGTACACAGGTACAAAAAGGCACTGTTTTGGGCATGGTGGGAAACTCTGGGATGGCATCTTTTCCCCACGTACACGTAACTTTTCGCTATCAAGGCAAGCCCGTAGATCCGTTTGTCGGGCCCGACGCCAAGGTAGGCTGCAACATCGCCCGCAATCCAATTTGGGACAAACCTCTAGACTATATTTCCACAGGTTTAATTAGGGCCGGTTTTGCCAATAAGCCGCCCGATATTAACGCTGTCTGGGAAGGACAATTTTCCGAGACTCAACTCCCTGCAAACAGTCCAGCTTTGTTGTTTTGGGTGCAAAGTTACGGAGTGCTCAAGGGCGATCGCGAACAATACAAATTATTTGCACCCAACGGCACAACCATCGCCGATCAGACCAATGAAATTAAAGCCCCTAGCCGCACTTGGTTGGGTTATGTCGGCAAAAGAAACAGTACGAATTCTCCTCTGACTCCCGGAGTTTGGCGGGCAGAATATCGGTTGACGCGGGGCGATCGAGTTTTGGCAGAAGTCAAGCGAGAAGTTGAGTTGCGTTAGTCCGTTGACTGTTGACTGTTGACTGTTGACTGTTGACTGTTGGCAGTATTTAATCCGTGTAGCCGTGTCTAAATCACTCTCTTCCTTCTTCCTTCTTCCTTCTTCCTTCTTCCTTCTTCCTTCTTCCCTCTTCCTTCTTCCCTCTTCCTTCTTCCTTCTTCCTTCTTCCCTCTTCCTTCTTCCCTCTTCCCTCTTCCTTCTTCCTTCTTCCTTCTTCCTTCTTCCTTCGCAATTAATAAAACATCAAGCGGCGTAAAGTAAATGACAGCACTGCGATCGCACAAACTACCGCCAATTGCCCTGGCAGGGGATAAACCGAATATTTAAGAATCTCATCGAATAAAGGTGTTTTTTTAGCCGGAGGTAGCCAATAAGTAAAAATTAGATAAATTAAGCCGATCGCGTGAACTGTGAACAAACCGCACAGACAGCTAAAAGCCATAGATTCCAGCCGCGAAGCCACCTTAAAAGCCACCCAGCCGCACACCCAAGCACCAGGCACAAAACCCAGCAAATACCCAAAACTCGCTTCTTTGAGATAGCCGATGCCGCCGCCTTGAGAAAAAACTGGCCACAAAGTTAATCCTAATGCCAAATAAGCAATTTGCGAGAGAGCCGCAGCATTTTTCCCCCCCATGCAGCCTACTAGCAAGACGGCTCCAATTTGATAGGTAACACCTAAAGAGTAGGCCTGAAGTCCTCGATCGTCCCACAACCCAATCGGAATTGTGACAGATGCAGGCAAAAAAGTGCCTCCTATCGTCAGGAGCAAACCAATAACAGCCCAGATTAATTCAATAGGAGCAGGCATTATCATCAAACGGCATTCGTCAGAAGGTATAAGGCAGAAGGCATTTGTCAGAGGCAAGCTTCAATGCCCGCAGCTTTTAAATTCTCAATACTAGCACTACTGTCAAAATAACCACCATTGTATGGTTTTCTGGCTCTCAAGCCTCGATCTTGTGATAATTTAATGAGGAATTTTTCGCGATCCTCTTCGAGGGCTTCGCTAACGGGCGATCGACTACTTGTTTCCGTAGCTATTTCTCTGCCATATATCTTATAAAGTCACACTTGTCAAGCTCATTAATAACATTAATAATATTAATATTAAATTGCGATTAAGTGTAAAGATTCTTAACCTAACCTTTACTTTTGCGCGCTATGCTGATGCGGGACACCCCTATAACGATCGAAACTTTTGTATACCTATGCTTTTTCGTCTCAACTTGATTAATCCAAACCGTTTGACTACTGCAATTTCCGCTATGGCGATCGCCCTCAGCCTCGCAGCTTGTGGCAGCAGCACAACCACAGGCAGCACAACCACCCCCGGCGACACCGCAGCATCCCCTAACGCATCCCCCGTTGCAGCCACCGGCACAGCAACTCCCAGCAAACTAGCCTTAGCCTCAGACGTAGCCATCACCGCAGCCGGCGCGTCATTCCCCGCCCCCCTTTACCAGCGTTGGTTTCAAGACTTCAACAAAATCAACCCCAAAGTACAAATTAACTATCAATCAGTAGGCAGCGGCGCCGGAGTCGAACAATTTACCAAAGGCACAGTAGACTTTGGGGCCAGCGATACCGGCATGAAAGACGAGGAAATCGGCAAAGTTCCAGCAGACAAAGGCGTGATCTTGCTGCCCATGACAGCCGGCAGCATCGTCATCGGCTACAACCTGCCAGACTTAACCGAACCACTGAAACTGCCACGGGATGTTTACGCAGATATCTTCGCCGGTAAAATTACCAACTGGAACGATCCCAAAATTGCAGCCGCCAACCCGACCGCTAAATTGCCAGACCAAGCCATCACCATCGTCCACCGTTCCGACGGTAGCGGTACCACCGCCGTCTTCACCAAACACCTGAGTGCCATCAGCCCCGACTGGAAAAGTGCAGTAGGTGACGGCAAAACAGTACAGTGGCCCGTAGGCGTAGGCGCAAAAGGCAACGAAGGCGTCACAGCCCAACTCCTGCAAACCGTCGGCAGCATCGGCTACGTAGAATACGGCTACGCCAAAAACAACAATCTCAAATTTGCATCTTTGGAAAACAAAGCAGGCACATTTGTTGTACCTACCGACGAGTCAGCTTCTCAAGCTTTAGCGACTGTGCCGCTGCCGGAAAACCTGCGAGCATTTATCGAAGACCCCGAAGGCGCTCAATCTTATCCAATTGTCACCTACACTTGGATGCTCGTCCCCAAAACAGTTGCTGACCCCAGCAAAGCTAAAGTCATCGAGGCGATGGTTGAATACGGCTTAACTGAAGGTCAAAAAGTTAGTTCCGAATTGGGCTACGTGCCTCTACCCCAAAACGTTAGAGAAAAAGTAGCCGCGGCCGCAGACGGCATCAGCCCAGACTATAAGATTGAGGTTGCCAAATAGTAATTGTTGACTGTTGACTTTTGACTGTTGTCCGTTGTCAGAGGGAACAAAAGCCCTTCGGCATTGCGCGTGCGGGTAAAAATCAGGAAGAACGAAGAGAGATATTTCTGTGGGGCGGGTTTTACCAGAAATATTTGTTAAAAAGTCAGGGGATTAATAAATCCGCCCCTCTTCTATGTAACAATCGGTGCATCTGTGTAGGGGTGGGTTTTACCAGAAATACTTGTTGAAAAGTTAGGGGATTAATAAACCCGCCCCTCTTTGATTTTATTTATGGTCTTTCTTTCTGCTTCTTTCTAGCTTTTTCCGAAACAGGCTATTTTCGGCTACTATATATTTGGTTTTTTTTTCTATGATTTCAGATAATCACAGCGCTCAATCAGATAGCAGATCGCGCTCTGGGGCAGAAAAATCCTTAGATCAAGGCTTTATCTGGCTCACGGGGATTTTGGGCATAGGAGTAGGTGTAATTTTGCTGGTAATCGCGCTCACCGTTGCTTATCGGGCTTTACCTGCGATTCAACAGTACGGTTTGGGCTTTCTGTTTGGTAGTGATTGGAATCCGGTTAAAGAAGAGTACGGTGCGCTGCCGATGATTTACGGGACGATCGTCAGTTCGGCGATCGCGCTCCTAATTGCAGTACCATTAGGAGTAGGGACTGCCATTTTCTTGAGCGAGGACTTTCTGCCGCTACCAGTGCGTACAGCTTTGGTTTTTTTAGTAGAACTTTTAGCCGCCATTCCCAGCGTAGTCTACGGTTTGTGGGGAATTGCTGTATTGATTCCCATTATTACCACTCTCGGCAAGTTTCTCAACGGCACTTTCGGATGGCTGCCGATTTTTAGCACGTCGCCAGTGGGGCCGGGAATGTTACCAGCCGGAGTAATTTTGGGAATCATGACTTTGCCCATTATTACTGCTATCTCCCGCGACTCTTTGGCAAGTCTCCCGCCCGACTTGCGACAAGCATCTCTAGGTTTAGGAGCTACTCGCTGGACAACAATTTTTAGAGTGCTCGTACCCGCAGCTTTTTCCGGCATTGTCGGCGGAATCATGCTTGGGCTCGGTCGCGCCATGGGAGAAACAATGGCTGCAACTCTGTTAATTGGCAATTCCAATCAGTTAAGTCTTTCTGTGCTAGCTCCGGCAAATACTATTGCTTCTCTGATGGCAAATCAGTTTGCGGAAGCCTCCGGGTTGCAAGTAGCAGCTCTGATGTACACTGGGCTAATTCTGTTTATTATGACACTGATTGTTAATATTTTGGCAGAGTGGATTGTTTCTCAAGTAAGAGCGAAGTACAACTAGAAGTTTGCCGCCATTCCCTACATATTTAGTTTATGTCAAATAGCGTCTCCGATGAGAATCCTTTGGTATCGAAAACAGGCAGTTTAAAGAAGGTTAAAAACAGCCCGCAATCGCTGTTTAGTCTGGGGATGACTGTACTGGCTGGAGCTAGTCTGGCTATCACTCTGCTGCCTTTGTTTGCAGTTCTTTCCTATGTCACCGTACAAGGTTTCAATCGCCTGAATTTAGACTTGTTTACCAAGCTGCCACCGCCGCCCGGACTATCGGGAGGCGGTATTGCTAATGCAATTCTCGGTACATTGATGACGGTGGGAATTGCTTCTTTAATTGCTGTTCCTTTTGGTGTATTAGCCGCCGTTTATTTGTCGGAGTTCAGCAGCGGCCAAGTAGCTCGCTGGGTGCGCTTTGCTACTAATGTCCTCAGCGGCGTTCCTTCGATTATTGCAGGGGTATTTGCCTACGGTTTGTTCGTGGTAAATATGGGAGGTTTTTCGGCAATTGCAGGGGGCGCGGCGCTGGCCGTGCTGATGTTGCCGACGATTGTGCGGACTACTGACGAAGCTCTACAAATCGTCCCGCAAGATATTAGATGGGCGTCGGTTGGTGTGGGTGCTTCTAATTATCAGACGGTGTTGCAGGTGGTTTTGCCTGCGGCAATTCCGGCTATTTTAACGGGTGTGACTCTGGCAATTGCTCGCGCTGCTGGAGAAACGGCTCCTTTGATTTTCACGGCACTAAATTCGCCTTTTTGGCCGGCAGGATTTGATAAGCCAACTCCGAGTCTTTCGGTTTTGGTGTACAACTTTGCAACGGTTCCTTTTAAGGCACAGAAAGAATTGGCCTGGGCGGCATCTTTGATTTTGGTGATTATGGTTTTGCTGACGAGTATTCTTTCTCGTTGGGCTACTCGCCAAAAAGTTTATTGAAGGAAGAAGATTTTTAGACTTGGCGAACGGGTAAAAAGAAGGAAGAAGGAACATTTTCCCCATCTCCAACTTGATCACTCTCATCTTCTCCTTATTTTGTAAAATTCGATTGGATACTTACCTGTATGATGATGGATTTAGACAAGCAAACGGAAACAGTTTTACGGACAGAAAATATCAATATTTTTTACGGCGCTTTTCACGCGGTTAAAAATGTTTCAATGGAGATTCCTAAAAATCGCATTACTGCCTTGATTGGGCCGTCTGGCTGCGGTAAAAGTACAATTCTCCGATGTTTTAACCGCCTCAACGATTTAGTGAGTGGTTTTCGTTTAGAGGGTAGAATTGATTACCACGGTCAAAATCTTTACGATTCTGATATTGATGCTGTGGCGGTGCGCCGCAAGATTGGGATGGTGTTTCAAAAGCCGAATCCTTTCCCGAAGTCGATTTATGACAATATTGCTTACGGTGCTAGGGTAAACAATTATAAGGGGGATATGGATGAGCTGGTGGAAAAATCGCTCAGCCAAGCTTATTTGTGGGATGAGGTGAAGGATAAGTTGAAGCAAAGCGGTTTTTCTCTTTCGGGTGGCCAGCAGCAGCGTTTGTGTATTGCTAGGGCGATCGCGATTAATCCTGATGTAGTGTTAATGGATGAACCTTGCGCTTCTCTTGACCCGATTTCTACGATTAAGATTGAGGAGTTGATGCGGGAACTCAAGGAAAAGTATACAATTGTGATCGTTACTCACAATATGCAGCAGGCTTCTCGGGTTTCTGACCTGACTGCTTTTTTTAATGCTAAACTTTCTGACGATGGGAAGCGGTTTGGCTATCTTGTGGAGTGTGACAAGACTGAGATAATTTTCCAAAGTCCAAAGGAAGAGTCTACTTTGGATTATGTCAGCGGCCGTTTTGGTTGAGTCCCCGACAGGTTGAAGCCTGTCGCTACACAAACTCTCGTCTCTCTCGCTTGAGACTAAAAACATTTAATTTGCTGAGTATGCTAGCGACAAAAAAAACTGCATAAAACTTTTCTGAATTTAGAATCCCGCTTTCTTGGAGAAAGCGGGATTCTGCGTTTTATGATTAAAAGCTCGATCGTACTTTTTGCAGATACAAGCCACAGATTTTTGTGAAGAAATGCTCGAAGAGTTCACATATTCTTCATCCAATGCTTTAACAGGTTTTCTTTAACCATGTTTTGCCGCATAACTTCGAGCAAGTATTCCTGAGCTTGGTCTTGGCTTAACCTTTTGACTTCTTCGCGTAGCACTTGCAGTTTGAACTGCTGTTCCATGCTAAGGCTGGTTGTAGGCATATCCATAAATCGCTCCTCCAGTTTGCTGAGATTGATGCGAAATTGATCGAAATGACGTTTCGCAGGATTTGTTGTGTCTCCTACATTGTAAACTATCATAACATTCCCTTGACAATATGTCCAAAGTACACATTTTGAAACTAATTTGTGTCGCAAAAGTACATCAAAGTGGGGGGAGCCTTATCATAAAAAGGCGTAAAGACAGGGAAGCCTAAGCCAAAGGAGCTAGTTCGTATGGATGCAATGGAGTTTTTTCAAAGCAGTGCTGGGGAGTGGCGTTCTCAGCGCAGCACTCACCACCTCGCTTTCCGCCAAGCGGAGATTGGGGATTCAAATATTCAGGTAACGGCCCTGGGTGCGGATGACACGCGAGTCGCAGAGATTTGCAAAATGCACGAAGTTGATCCGAGCCGGGCTGCTGGGGGGGCTTTTGTGACTTGGCACGGCTCGATGGCATGGGATAAGGATGATGAGAATCATAAAGGGTCTACCGTGTTCGCGATCGTCCCCGATCCTGAAAATCCCCGACAGGGCTTGATGTTGCGGGAACGCGGCTATGCGGAAATTGTGCCGGTGGCTGGCCGTTTTGAGATGGATGATGAGGATGGGCTGCTGCTGATTACCGAATACGAGACGATGAGTTCGATCGAGCGTTTCTGGTTTGCTAATCCGAACGTGCGGATGCGGACGAGTACCGTAAAGCGCTTTGGCGGTTTCAGCACATCGACTTTTTGCACCGAAATTCGGGTGCAACCAGACTCGGATGCAACATCAGAAGCAGCAGCAGATCAAGTGGCCACCAGCGAGTTTTATTCGGCTCTAGGTTGGTAATTTGGCTGTTGGATGTTGACTGTTGACTGCTGACTGCTGACTGTTGAGTGTTGATTGTTGAGTGTTGACTGCCCACTACCCACTGCCCACTGCCCACTGCCCACTGACAACAGTCAACTGCCAACTGACAACTGACAACAGTCAACAAATGTTACAGATTGTTGCAAAAATTCAGGAAAATCAGATTTAGATTGCGGGAATCCCCTAATCTGTATGTTGGTTAGTTGTATCCGTTTTGCTGGCAGCTCACGGTGTCAACTATTTCTGAAATTTGAGATAACGGAGATTTTAACGTGGCGCTTCCTTTATTAAGCTACGCCCCCAACAGCCAAAACCAGCGCGTTGCTGGTTTTGAAGTGGGGAGCGACGAGCAGCCGAGAATTTTCACAACTGAAAATGTGCTCTCGTCTGGAGACATGGAAAATTTGATTTGGGCTGGATATCGCCAGATTTACAGCGAACACCAAATCCTCAAGAGCAACCGCCAAAAGTCTTTGGAGTCGCAACTCAAGTTCGGCCAAATTACTGTGCGGGACTTTATTCGCGGTTTGGCGACTTCTTCTCCTTTCTTGGAGCGGAATTATCAAACTAACAGCAATTACCGATTTGTAGAAATGTGCGTGCAGCGCATTTTGGGCCGGGATGTGTACAGCGAGCGCGAAAAGATTGCTTGGTCGATCGTGGTAGCCAATAAGGGGCCTCAAGGCTTTATTGACGAGTTGGTCAATAGCGATGAGTACCTGGATAAGTTCGGCTACGATACAATACCTTACCAGCAGCGCCGAATTTTGCCTCAGCGAGTTGGAGGGGAAACTCCTTTCAACTTGAAGACGCCCCGCTACGGTGAGTACCACCGTTCGCAGCTTGGCTTCCCGCAAATCATCTGGCAGACTGGCGTGCGCCGTTTTGTTCCTCAAGAGAAGCAACCGAAGGCTGGCGATCCGTCGAACTATTTGGGTATGGCGCGCAATATGCCCATGCCTGCTACTCCGCCGCAGCGCGTGCCTCTAGCTAATATCAATATCGACACGATGGTTCCCCGTCGCCGGTAATTGATGCTGCCCTGATGCAATTATTTGTGTCGGGCGATCAACTGAATCGATCGGCTTTTAAGCTGAGAGAGTTTTGAGTCTTGAGTTTTGAGGTTTGAGTTTTTTGATAAACTTGGAATCCAAAACTCGGGACTCATAATTTTTTGTCATTAGGAAGAAGAAGGAAGAAGGAAGAAGGAAGAAGGAAGAAGGAAGAGGGAAGAAGGAAGAAGGAAGAAAAATAATTCGACCTTTTCTCATTGTCAACTATAAGTGCATAGGTGCATTTATGCAGCCACAATATAACGAAGGTGCTGGAAAATCATTGCGTCGCCATGCTAAACAGCTTCGTACCAAAGCCTTATACAGGTACGGTGCGGCAACCGGGTTGGTGTTGTTGCCACTGCTGGTATACGCGGTAGCACCTTTGGCTCCTTTATTTTTGGTCGCAGCTCTTTTGATAGGGGCATTAATCGCCCTGCCTTTGATTGAGGAGGGGAAAACGTTTTGGAAGTCGTCTCAGAGATTTGACCAAGGGGCCTGTGGTGAAGAAAAGATTCAGCAAGTTTTGGAGTCCCTAATCCAATCTGGATGGATAGCTGAGTACAATTTAAGATTGCCGCAAGTAGGCGATATCGATGTGTGGCTGCGATCGCCTAAAGGAGTCAATTTTATCCTTGATGTGAAGTCTCACTCAACCGTAGTTCTGTTGGAGGGCGATGTGCTCAAGCGTCAATCTTACGGGAAATTGAGAGATTTTGAGAAAGATTTTCTGGCACAGATTGCCAAAGAAGTTACGGCTATCAAAAAAGCTAAGAAGTTAACCAAGGTCACTCCAGTAGTTGTATTTAGCGATGCCAAGGTGAGTTTTAGCAACAAAAAGAAGATTAGGGGTGCTTACGTCATGGAACTGGGCAATCTGGTGTCAGGGTTGCAAGAACTCGATCGTACCTATAAAAGTAGATAAGATTAAGAGAAATCAGATAAACGCCTACATCGATATGTTGGACATCAACAAATTTGCACAGAACAGTACCATCCCAGACTTGCACTAGCATCTAAGTGATACTTGTGCTATTAAAAAAAGTTAAGGTAGAAACAATATCCTGGAGGGAATATTGAACAAAGCAATCAAGGTAGATAACATTCTCAACGCCTGATGGCGACTTGTCATAACAGCTTTGGCGACTGCTATACCACTTATCAAATGTGAGATCGCAGGCGCAATATTTTCAACAAGGTATTGAATTGATCTGGCAAAGGGGCGATCGCCTCTATTAATTCTCCGGTTACGGGATGCTGCAATGTCAGCCGCCATGCGTGGAGGGCTTGTCCGGTTAAATTGACGCCGATAGAACGGTTGGAACTGTACATCGGGTCGCCGACAATCGGATGTTTTATTTCGGCTGTATGGACGCGAATTTGATGGGTGCGGCCGGTTTCTAATTGATAGTGCATTAAGCAATAGTTGCCGATTCTTTCTTTGATTGTCCAGTGAGTAACTGCGGGGCGACCGCCTTTTTCTACTGGTACTACCGCCATTTTTTTGCGGTCTGTGGGATGCCGCCCGATGGGTAGGTCTATTGTGCCTGTTTCGGTGTTGGGAGCCCCGTAAACTATGCCTAAATACTCGCGGCGGGCGGTTTTGGTTTTGAGTTGGGCTTGCAGGTGTTGGTGGGCAATGTCGGTTTTGGCGATCGCGATCGCACCTGTCGTATCTTTGTCTAATCTGTGCACAATTCCCGGCCGCTGAACTCCACCTATTTCTGCTAGGGGACAGTGGGCTAAGAGGGCGTTGACTAATGTACCGTCTTGGTGTCCGGCGGCTGGGTGGACGACTAATCCGGCTGGTTTGTTGATGATAATTAGGCTGTCATCTTCGTAGAGGATGTCGAGGGGAATTGCTTCGGGCTGCAACTTTGTGGGCTGGGTTTCGGGTAATGTGAGGTGGATGCGATCGCCCGTTTTTACTGATATTTTTTTCGATGTGCAGGTTTCGTCGTTGACTTTGACATTACCTTGTGATATGAGGCTTTGGATTCGCGATCGGGATAAGTCCGGTATCTGGTTTGATAGCCAAATATCTAATCGCTGATTGACATTACTGCGATCGAATTCCTCTGTATTTTCTACTGTGTAAATCTGTGCCGCAGTGTCTGTTTCTATCATTTACTTTTTACTATTTTTTGCCAATTTTTGGGCTTACGAATGGGGGTTAAAAACCCGGTTTCTACGAGTTTTACAACGAGTCACGGTAAATATAGGAATAAACCGGATTTTTGAGAGCATTAACTATATTAATCATAACATCTTTGAGTTAGTTCGCCAGCGCACGGGTGCATCGAAACCGTTTTTTTCACAGCAATACTTGGTTTCTGGGCCCAGATTCGGTAAAAAACCCGGTTTGTTGGGTCGGAGTGCTAAAGTCGTTTGAGTATAATCGTCAATTCTATCGACAATTGTCGCAGTGGCCGCAGCGCATTGATGTAGCTTCCTTGGTAAAACCAAAAGCTTGCAGCAAAAATTGCCACCTACACTCGCGATGTTTGAGATATTTAGCCATTTCTTCCGCTGCGCTAAAGTTTTGTTTTTCGCCTTTTTGCTGTGGAGATTTATTAATCGCATAATTAAAAGGATCTTGCCATGTTAATTGTCCGCTGCTGTGCAAGATTGAAAGGGCGATCGCACTTTCGGGAAATTCCCGCCCCACAGCATCTACATCACCTTTAAGTGGGAGTTTTTTGGCTAATTGCTGAGCTTCTCGGTATTGCGATCGCAATTTATCTTGAAAAAATTCCTTTCTTTGTTTATCTTCAGGATAAAGCAAACCCGTCGGTTCGCTAATCAATGTCAGGGCGATCGCCGATTTGCCGTCGCGTCCGCCTCTACCAATTTCCTGAATGTATTCCGATAATAGCAAAGGTGCTTGAAAGTGAACAACCCACCGGACATCGGGTTTATTAATTCCCATCCCGAATGCTGAGGTACAAGTCACAAATTTAAGGTCATTGTTCAGCCAAGCTGTTTCTATTTTTCGTCGTGATTCTGGACTCAAACCCGCATGATATGCTGCGGTTTCATAACCTGCTGCGTCCAACAAATCCGCCAAGTTTTCGCTATCTTTTCTAGTGCGGACATAGACTAAACCTGCTTGTTTTGGTCGAGCCTTAATAAAATTTAATAACTGCTGCTTGCGTCCTCTCGGCGTCCAGACTGTCTGCACTTGCAGGTGCAGATTAGAACGGTAGGGACTTAGCAGAAATGCTTCGGGTTTTTGCAGTTGCAAGACATTTTTGATTATCTGCTGTGCTTCCGGGTTGGCGGTAGCGGTGAAAGCTGCGATCGCAATTTTACTATTTGCTGGTTTAGCTTTTAACAAAGCAGATCGCACTGTTCCCAAACGGCGGTAAGCTGGTCGAAAAGTATCACCCCACTGTACTAAACAGTGAGCTTCATCTAATATTAAACCGTTGATTTGGATGTGTGGCTGACTGATAATTTCCCAAACAGGTTTGCTGAGTAACGTTTCAGGAGACAGGTACAGCAATCTTAATTTGTTTTGTTGCAGCGACTGCATAGTTTGTCGGCGCTGCGCTGTTGGCAGTTGACTGTGGAGGAGGGAAGCGGGAAGATTGCGATCGCGCAATTCTTGTACTTGATTTTCCATCAGTGCGACTAACGGCGAAACTACCAACGTTAAGCCTGTTTGTAACAAAGCTGGCAGTTGAAAGCAAATTGATTTGCCACCACCTGTCGGCATAATTATAATTGTATCTTTTCCGGCTAATAAACTGCCGACTATTTCTCCTTGGGGTGGTCGAAAGTCGTCGTATCCCCAGATTTTTTGGAAGGCGGCGCGGGCTTGATTTAATGATGTTGGTTCTGGTTTGTATTTCATTTGATTTATCCCCAAATCCGACGTAATGTGAGCAGTGCGTGCCCTACATAATTAAATTTTGTGTAAGTCCTGATGTACCAATAAATCGGCTGGCTGGTTTCATAGTATGCAAGTATCGAGCAGAATAAGTGTTAATTTAATAACAGTTAATAATTTTACTTTTTGAATTATGAACGCAAGCACGTTAAGCGAAGTTTTCAGCTATCGACAAAAAACTTGTGATCTTTTCGATACCGCAGGTCTAGCAGAAGCAGTGCATGAAGATGGTTTTGCGCTGATTCCTAGTGTACTCAGTCCGTCGGAAGTGGTGCAAGCCAAGGAAGCACTCGATCGCCTGCAACCCTTCGGACTCGATGGTAGCAGTTGGAGTGAATTGAACCAGCATTTTAAGTGCGTTTTTAATCGCGATCGCCTGTGGCTCTCCTATGCCGATCGACCGGGTATAATTGAATTAGCCGAAGCATTAATGGGCAGCGATTGCCATATTATCGGCATGACTGCGTGGAAAAGCGGGCCCGGTTATGATGGTTGGCGCGTCCACGTCGATCAGGTGTTTGTACCCGTGCCCGAAAGCGTGTTTGCCGTTAGCGCAGCCCTCGGAGAGGATCGCACTTTTCAACTACCAGTATGGATTTGTACAGCCCATTTCTATCTCAGCGACATCGCAGAAGACCTCTGTCCTACCTACATTATTCCTGGTAGTCACAAATCTGGTCGAAAACCCGATCGCGGGGAAGAAACTTGGAACGGACACTCCCCAGAACCAGTTTTGTGCAAAGCTGGAGATGTGTTATTTTTCCGCAGTGAAATTTGGCATTCCGGCGGCAAAAATACGACCACAGATGGAACTCGCTACTTACTGCAAGTGCATTATTCCCACCGCAACATCGCGCAGAAATTTTCGCCTTGGCCGTGGCAGTTTAACCCCGAAATTATCGCTACCGCTACTGAACGGCAACTGCGGCTTTTAGGCAAACATCCTGAGTCAAATTACGGTTAAAATACATGGCTAATTCTGTTTGATAACCTGTATAACAAGCCTTAGAAGAAATATGAACACCATCTATTCTCTTCTATTCCTTTCTCTTTTCTTTTCTTTCTCTGTGTCCTCTGCGCCCTCTGCGGTTCATCAAAAAAAATATCTGTCATATAATGTCCAAGTTATTTGAGACTTGGAGTTTTGGATTTGAGATTATCATCCATTCTAGAGGCTGGTAAATCTCCGAATATCTTGAGCAATCCAAAATCCAAAATCCAAAATCCAAAATCCCCTAAGACTCCTCGCCGTCTCGGCGGCCGAGCTCGTACACGCCGCCGCCAATACAGGCGATCGTACCCATAGATACCGCCCAACCAGTGCCCAGAGACAATTCGACGCCCCAATTGCACAATCCGCCCACAATCAAAAAGGGCAGGATGCTCAACAGCGAAGCGTAAAAGGCATTTTGGGCTTCTCTGGCTTGGCGGGTTCTTTCAAACTCGGCTTCCGAGGTGTAGAGGGATCTCTCGGCAAAATTCATCCAGCGGTTGAGTTGCAGGATCACCCATTCTGTAAGGGGCGACAGCCCCCAGTACAGGGCCAAAGACCACAAAGACGCACCGGCGATCGCAGTTGCATCTATCGCAAAACTAAAAGGAAAAATTTCAGTAAGCATTGCTTGATGTGTGTTATGAATTTGAAATTTTGGATGACATCCAAAATCCCGGAACTAACTAACTATAGTGTCAAGCAAAAGCTCGATCGAATTCAACTGCAGCAGGAATTCCTCGGCCAATTTTTTTTATTACCCCTGGCTATTTACCCGGAAGCCTTGACACCGGTTTTGGATGGAGTAAGATACACGTTGTTATTAAACTGATTCGCGATCGCGGGTAGGGCTCAAAGCCAATCTTGCAGCGAATTGGCATAACTTACATCTTGCACCTCAGAAACGGGCCGGAAAGCCCGCCCCTAAAAGCTTTATTGACATTGGTGCAAGATGTAAGCCTAACAGACAACGCAAACTCCCACACACATTTAACTTTGAGCCGTGAAAAAAATCCTGCAAGACTCTAGAGGCCCGCTGACGGCAAAACGCTTTTTTCGTCTCAGACAGATGCTGCTGCTGGCACTTTCGATCGGCATTGTGTTGATCAGCCCTTATTTGCAGCAGCAGGTGGTCAAAGCTCAGTCAGGCTTACCAAGCAGAGTAGCGACGGGTAATTTGTGGCAAGAAGCTTCTTTTCCAGTCGAAAACTTTGAAACATACACCTCCGCCTTCGGCCCCCGTGGCGGCGATTTTCATTACGGTTTGGACTTGGCCGCCCCGGAAGGCAGCTATATCCGCAATTGGTGGGGCGGGCAAATTGTGGAAGTTTGGGAAGATGGCCGGTGTGGCACTGGTATGGTGGTGCGATCGGGAAATTGGGAACACATCTACTGTCACCTTAGAGGCCGAGTGCTAACGGCTAATGGAGGGCGTTATTATACCGATCGCGAAGGTACCTTGCAAATTTGGCAAGGTCAAACAGTGCCTGCGGGTGCGAGAATTGCCAGAGTTGGGATGACCGGCCGCACGAGTGGGCCTCACTTGCACTGGGGATTAAAGTACGGCGGCCGCTGGGTAGACCCGGCTTTGGTATTGCGGGAAATGTACTCCCAACAATCTTAATTGGTCATTAGTTAGTAGTCATTAGTCTTTAGTTAGGAGTCATTTTTATTGGTTTGTAGTAAGGACTAAAGTCCTTATTTTTTCGAGAATGAGGAATAAAGTCCTCACTACAAACTTGAATAACTAATGACTAATGACTAATGACTAATGACTCTTTACGTTGGCGCCAACTCTTTTTTGGTCAACTCGGTGTAGCGAGCGACAATTTTGCGGAATTCGTCGCCGTCGATCGTTTCTTCCTCCAACAGCGCTTCGACAAGTTTGTCTACCAAAGCGCGGTTTTCGCGGATTATTCGGCGAGCTTCTTCGTAGCAGTCAAAGGCAATTTCCCGGACTTGGCGATCGATCTTGATTGCCATGTCTTCGGAATACTCCGATGGCGAATTCCAGTTCTGCCCCAAAAACACCTCATTGTTGGGACTTTCAAAAGCCACAGGCCCCAAATCCGACATTCCATAAAGCGTTACCATCTTCCTAGCGAGATTGCTGACTTGTTTGATATCGCTGCTGGCACCCATAGTTACTTCAGCATCGCCGTAAATTTCAGCCTCTGCCGCCCGTCCCCCCAAAGCTACTGTAATCTGGCTTAACAGCCAAGCCCGACTCATCAAACCTTCGCTGTCGAGCATTTCCTCGTCGAGAACCAAGGTAACAAAGCCTCCGATGCCGCCGGAACGCGGAATAATCGTTACTTTTTCAAGTGGATCGGCGTTTTTGAGCATGGTCGCGACTAGGGCGTGTCCGATTTCGTGGTATGCTATCATCCACTTTTTCTTGCTGTCCAGCAGCGGATTGAGCGTAAGCCCGATCGTGATCCGGTCGATCGCATCGTGAACTTCTAAGTTACTAATCGTGTCTTTGCGACGCCTCGCAGTGAGAATAGCTGCTTCGTTGAGCAAGTTCGCCAAGTCAGCGCCGGAAAAGCCGGGAGTGCGGCGGGCGATCGTGTCTAGGGCAACTTCTGGGTCGAGTTTTTTGTTGCGCGCGTGAACTTGCAAAATCCCCAAACGCCCTTTGTAACTGGGTAAATCTACCGTTACTTGTCGATCGAACCTGCCGGGCCGCAGCAGGGCGGTATCGAGCACGTCGGGCCGGTTAGTAGCTGCAATCACAATCACGCCGCTGTTACCTTCAAAGCCGTCCATTTCTGTCAGCAACTGGTTGAGAGTTTGTTCCCGTTCGTCGTTGCCGCCGCCGATACCAGCGCCGCGCTGCCTTCCTACGGCGTCTATTTCGTCGATGAAGACGATGCAGGGGGCATTTTCTTTAGCTTTCTTGAACAAGTCGCGGACGCGGGATGCGCCAACTCCGACAAACATTTCGACAAATTCGGAACCGGAGATGCTGAAGAAGGGGACGGCTGCTTCGCCTGCGATGGCTTTTGCCAGCATTGTTTTGCCGGTTCCGGGAGGCCCGATTAACAGAACTCCTCTGGGAATTTTGGCGCCGATGGCGTTGAAGCGTTCGGGTTTTTTGAGGAAGGTTACGACTTCTTGCAGTTCTTCTTTAGCTTCTTCGATGCCTGCTACGTCGTCGAACATCACGCCGGTTTTGGCTTCCATTTGGAAACGAGCTCTGGATTTGCCGAAGTTCATGGCATTTCCTTGAGATTGGGTCGATCGGCGCAGGATTGCCATCAGCACTGCCAACACTGCAAAAATCACTAGCAAGTTTACTACTAAACTGACTGCGGCGGCGTTGTCGGCTGTTTGTTTGACTTCAAAGTCAATCTTTTTGGCGCGGATTTGCGAGTACAGTTCTCGGTTGTTGTAGTCGAACAGACTAACTGATTGGGTTTGATCGCTTTTTTGATTTTTTAGCCTAACCTTGGCAATTTTTTGAGTTTCGTCTACTTCGACTCTACTGACTTGCCCTTTTTCTATGTTGTCGATCAGTTGGCTGTAACTCATGGTGTTTGGCGCGCTGTCGGCAAACACCGGGGTCGAGAGCAATATTCCTTGAGAAATCACCAAACTGCCCAGGATGCGCCAAAGATTCCGTCCTGGAATTGATTTTTTAGGATTCTGGCTCGACTTGTCTTTGTTTACAGCTAGATGCCCCAGCCATGCGTGTTTCCAAGAATTTTTCATATTGCTTTGCCCAAGGTTGAAGAGTGCCAAGATTGACCGCTTTTGGTTTGCTACGTTCATTTATTTTAACAAGATGGCGGGTGTTGGATGGGTTTATCTCTCGCGGGCATCTTAAGAAACCCCTCAAGAGGGGGGGTTTTGAATCCACGGCTGCTCAAGAAACCGGGTTTTTTACCTCTTCTGCGGGCTATAACCCAGGATTTTGCTCAAATAACCTGGTTGCTGGGCCCCCTCCACTGAACTTACCCACGGCTGCTCAAGAAACCGGGTTTTTTACCTCTTCTGCGGGCTATAACCCAGGATTTTGCTCAAAAAACCGGGTTTGTGGGCTCCGTCGGTAAATCTCAAATCTCAAATCTAAAATCGATTGACAGTTGCCGATCGAACTTGCTATGTTAATCATACTCGTAATGAGTACGTTTTAGTAAAGCAGTTATTGTTTTTAAGCTTTATGGTAAAAATTGTCGGCATTGGTGGAAGTTTGCGGGCTGGCTCCTACAGCCAGTTAGCGTTGAAGGTGGCAGCAGAACGGGCCGAGGCCCTGGGCGCGGAAGTTGAAATATTCGATTTGCGATCGCTCAATCTGCCATTCTGCAATGGTGAGAATGATTATATCGATTACCCGGATGTGGAAAAGCTGCAGAATGCGGTTAAGCAAGCCGACGCCTTGATTTTGGCAACGCCGGAGTATCACGGTAGCGTCAGCGGTGCTCTCAAGAATGCCCTGGATTTGATGAGTTTTGAGCATTTGGACGGGAAAGTTGCGGGTGGGATTAGCGTTTTGGGAGGGCAAGTTAACAGCAACGCACTCAACGATTTGCGAACCATTTTGAGGTGGGTGCACGCTTGGGTAATTCCCGAACAAATTGCGCTCGGACAAGCTTGGAAAGCTTTTAGTCCTGATGGTAAATTGTTAGATGAAAAACTGTCTGAAAGGTTCGACGAATTTGCTCGGAGTTTGGTAGAAAATACGCGGAAATTGCGAGGAATTTCCTAATTGTATCTCAGGAAAAATGCAGTCTTGGACGCAACTGGCATAGTCTTTGGGTGCGTCCCTTCCCATAATTTCTCGATTTGAAGAGGTTTTTTCTCTACCAGAGCAACCTACAAGCTGTAATCTTAACAGTCAACAGCCAACAGTCAACAGTCAACATTCAACTGAATTAAAATGGCATATCGATCATATCTCCGAAAGGATGGGGTACGTCGATCGGCATTCTTCCGGGTTTTGACTCATATTTGTCTATCCACTTTTTGGCCAATTCCAAAGCTTCCTCCTCAGTCTTGGCATTTTGGACGGCGACGTGGCGGTTGCCGCGGCTATCCCAAACCTCGACGTAGAAGACTTTCTGGGATTGAATAATCCAACCTTTATAAGTGTCTGCTGGTTCCATAGTTAGAATCCTAAAATAATCGGGCGGGGAGTTCCACTGGCTAGCTAATTGTAAATATTGACCTGTGTAAAATGAATTTTACGGGGGTTTCTATAGTATTTTTGGAAAAAAGTCAGTTTTACGGTTAACCTCATGACCAGACTCCTGAAGCAATTATTTAACTGGAGAAAATATCTCCAACCTTTGGCGGCGGCGATCGCGATCGCCCTAATCGCATCCCAGATGGCGGTATTGCCGGCATTGGCGACTGGCGTTTACGAAATACCGGTGTTGTCAGCGGGCGATCGAACTTGGGTGTTCGACAAAGGCGACGTGCTCAGCCGCAGCAGCGAAAGCAATATCAGCAGCGTGCTCGACAACCTGGAAAACAAAACAGGGAAACAAGTCCGATTTGTCACCATCCACCGCTTAGACTACGGTGAAACGGCTGCCACTTTCACCGACCAACTGTTTGAACAGTGGTTTCCCACAAAAGAAGACCAGACTAATCAAATTTTACTCGTTCTCGACACTGTTACCAACAGCGCGGCAATTCGCACGGGGGAAGGGGTGAAATCCCTGCTAACCGATGAAATTGCCCAGAGTGTGGCTGGGGAAACCGTGCAAGTGCCGCTGCGGGAAGCCAATAAATACAACGAGGCATTTGCGGCTGCAAGTACGCGCATTGCAACTGTTTTGTCGGGCGAACCCGATCCGGGTGCTCCTGAAGTTGTTGACAACATTCAAGTTGAAGGCACGTTTAAAAAAGCTGAAGAAACAGACCAAGGCAATGCCACAGTTGTTGTGGTTGTGCTGTTGGTATTGGCGACAGTGATTCCGATGGTGACTTATTTCTGGTATCAAGGTTTTTCGTGATCGGTGCTGCTAAATCCGATCAGTTGCCGTTTTGGCAAGAAAATATGGCAGGGCTGCACTAATCTTGAACGTATTCTCCATCGCTCAACAATGCAATTTCTGCCCGTACAAATTCCCGTCCCAGATAAGCCGCGTGATCTAACATTGTCACCGGGCTGGGGCGGGTTTCTTCTAGGATTTTGACACAAAGTTCTTTGGCGGTTCTGCCGGTAAAAAGTGTGACCTCAGTGCGTTCTACTTTGCCGCGGGCGGGGATTGGTTTACCAGTTTCGGGATCGACGGCGAGGCCTCGATCGTCGATGATGTTGGTGAAATGTTTGGCACAAATTAAGCTGGTTTCGCGATCGAGATAAATGATGAAGTAGCCGCCCGGATCGAGGTCGATGTGGCGTTTGGATAGCTTGTCATCGATTGCGGTGAGGTTTTCCAAGGTTTGACTCATGGTTGGTGAAAGAAAGTAGACAATAGCTGTGATTTGTTCTGCTATTTCTAGTTTAGTCGGCTGCGGGACAAGTTTGGCAGGTTGGTTGGTTGAATGCGGGGGGAATTTTCGGGCGATCGACATTCTACGCGATATCTGTGGGGACACAGCCCAGGCTAAGTCCGGTTCGGGCTTCTGCGACTTTTAATGATTGGTATAAGATTGAGGACTGTAGCAAGACTTGTTGAAATTGATAGAATGAACCGCAGAGAACGCAGAGAACACAGAGTCAAAGAAGAGAGAGGAACAAAATCTGTTATCATTGGGGTGAGTATTTTTTGGGATTAAATTATAAATGAACTTTATAGATTTATTTGCAGGAATAGGAGGTTTCCGACAAGGTTTTGAAAAAATTGGCTTTAAATGCGTTTTTTCTTGCGAAATTAACAGCAAATGCCGACAAGTTTACACGGAGAATTTTGCTGATGTTCCTTTTCCCGATATCAGTAACATCAATCTCGCCGATTTAGCAGAATTTGATATTTTAGTCGCTGGGTTTCCATGCCAACCTTTTAGCATCTGCGGCAAAAAGCTCGGTTTTGAAGATACTAGAGGCACGCTATTTTTCGAGATTTGTAAAATTATCAAAATCAAGCAGCCTAAAGTTATCGTTCTCGAAAATGTCAAGCACTTAATCCATCACGACAAGGGAAATACCTTAAAAATAATTATTGCCAGTCTTGAAGATTTGGGATACAGCGTGAATTACAAAATGCTGAATGCTAAAGACTTTGGAATTCCTCAACATCGTGAAAGAATATTTATTATTGCAACTCAAGGTAAACCATTCAATTTTTCTCGGCTTAAAACCCAGTTGACTCCAAAACTCTGGGAATTTCTAGACGAGACAGGGGATTTTGAAATATTGGATAAATCCGAGTATACTTTAATTGAGTCTCCAAGAAAGCAAGATTCGGGACTTTTGTTTGTAGGTTACAGAAATAAAGGTACTTGGAAAACTGGCGTCAGGCCAAATACAGAACATTTATCGAGAGTTCACAGACAGCCTAATCGAATTTATTCGGTAGATGGAGTGCATCCGACAATTCCTTCGCAAGAAACATCTGGCAGGTTTTTTATCTACATTCCTGAGCAAGATATGGTGAGAAAGTTGACGCTGAAGGAATGTTACCGTCTTATGGGTTTTCCTGAAGATTTTAAGAGTTATCCGAGTGCGGGGGAAAGTTACAAGCAAATTGGCAATTCGGTTTGTGTGCCGGTTGTAGAGGCGATCGCGCAAGAAATATTAAGTCAAAATTTATTGTGTGATGAAAAGAAGGAACTACAAAGATGTCCCGAGTCCCGAATTCGGGAAGCAGTTGGGACTCTAGTTAACACTATTACTTGAGATTAATTTTCTTATTTAACAATTTTAGCATTAACCAAGCGCTAACTTTGAGCTATAATATAAGTCACCCAAGATAGATATAGTCGTCATGGAAGAATTACTCACCTTAAAAAGCTTACTGCTAAAAGGGGATATACCTGGGTCATTAGCTATAGTTGAAGAACTAGAAGAAATGAGCAAAAAAGACATCATTAAAACTATTCGCAGCTATGCAGTGATTTTACTATTGCATCTGATTAAACAGCAAGCTGAAAATCGCACAACTCGCTCTTGGGATATCTCGATTCGGAACTCGGTTCTAGAAATTCAGGAAGAAAATAAGCGACCGAGAGGCGCGGGATTTTACTTACCTCTAGAAGAGTTACTCATTGTTTTAGAAATGGCGTATAGACAAGCTCTTAACAAAGCTTCCCTAGAAGTGGAAGAAGGGCGTTATGAGCCAAGAGAATTGTCGCAGTTAGTGAATCAAGAGGCACTTATTAATCAAGCAATGACTTTAATTTCACAAGAAGCTGAAGATAAGGACTAAAGTTACCCAAAGTCAGGAGACGGCAATGCCGTTTCCCTACAATTAATTGAGGTAGGGAAACGGCATTGCCGTCTCCTCGATTTTTGTAACGACACGGCAGTGCCATTTCCCTACTTGATTAAGCTGGAACCTGGATTCTTTCAGTGCCGGCAAGTTCAAAGGCTGCGTGAATTGCCTTCAAAGCAGTTACGGCTTGTTCCTCATCCACAACGCAGCTAATTTTAATCTCGGAAGTGGCAATCATTTGAATGTTGATTTGCTGGCGGGAAAGCGCTTCAAACATTTTTGCCGCTACTCCCGGATGCGCTACCATCCCGGAACCGACGACGCTAACTTTGGCTATTTGTGTATCGACTGCTACTTCGCCCCATCCAAATTCGGGGGCGGCTTTTTCGAGGGCTTTTTTAGCAGCTTCGGCGTCAATTTGTGCTACGGTAAATGCAATGTCGCGAGTTAATATGCCGTCAATATTGTGGCAGCGCTGCGACTGAATGATTGTATCTACGCTGATATTTTCCTCGGCTAAAAGTCCGAACAGTTTTGCTGCTACTCCGGGTCGATCGGGCAATTGGCGAATTGCTAGACGCGCTTGATTGAGATCCAACGCAACGGCGCGGACTGCAGGCGGTTTGTGGGATGATGAACGCAGCCCAATAGGGGAGTTGGCAACATCAAATGTTTTGCAGAGTTCGGCAACGGCCCGATCGCAATCTTCGGCATCGATCGCACAACTAACTTTCACCTCGGATGTAGAAATCATTTGAATGTTAATCCCCGCATCCGCTAAAGTCTTAAACATCTGCGCCGCTACCCTCGGACGACCGATCATTCCCGCACCCGCAATGCTAACTTTAGCTATTGGTCGCTCTTCTGCTTTCACTTCCGGTTCTCCCAATTCTGGGCGAGAATTCTTGCCGAGGGCGGGTACGATCGCATCAGCAACCGCGACAGCTTGATTCAGCGAATTTCTCGTCACTGTGAAAGCAATATCGTTAGTATTTCCTTCATGAATTGACTGGATAATTAAGTCTACATCGAGGTTTTGTTGGGCGATCGCACCAAACAACCGCGCTGCTACGCCGGGGCGATCGGGCAAACGCAGCAGCGACACCCCTGCCTGATCTAAGTCAAATTCCACCGCATCAACCGCTGTTGCGAGCTCCAAACCCTCCAAAGGTCGAAGTTTCGGGGGTGGGGACACTACCCGCGTACCGGGGGCGTCACTCCAGCTAGAAAGCACTACCAGCGGCACGCCGTAATTCTTGGCAATTTCTACCGCGCGCGGGTGCAGCACTTTTGCGCCCAAACTTGCCAATTCCAGCATTTCGTCGCAAGTGATTTCGTCCATTAATTGGGCGTCGGCAACCAAGCGCGGATCTGTAGTCAGAATTCCGGGCACGTCGGTATAAATTTCGCATCTGTCGGCCCGCAGCGCTGCGGCCAAGGCTACTGCTGTCGTGTCGGAACCGCCACGGCCCAAGGTGGTAATTTCCAATTCTCCGGCATCGGCGATACCTTGGAAACCAGCAACCACAACAACTTTACCGCTTTTTAACTGGCTCTCAAGCCGATTCGGGTCGATTCGCAAAATTCGGGCGCGGGTGTGGGCTGCTTCGGTGACAATGCCGACTTGGGCGCCGGTGAGGGAAATGGCGGGCTGTCCCATTTCCTGCAATGCCATGCTCAAAAGTGCGATCGAGACTTGTTCCCCAGTGGAGAGCAACATATCCATTTCCCGCTTGTTGGGATTTGCGGAAATTTCCTTGGCGAGTTTAACTAAACCGTCGGTGGTTTTGCCCATCGCCGAAAGTACGACAACGAGAGAGTTGCCGAGCTGTGCTGTTTTTACAACTCGTCGGGCTACTTCCAAAATGCGATCGACTGTACCAACCGAGGTTCCGCCATATTTCTGAACAATTAGTGCCATAGGACTTACACAAAAAGAGATCCAATACTTTAAGCTAATATACGCAAATTTTTGATAATAACCGATGAATGTTTATATCGTTTCTGAGGAGGCTGCTAGGCGATCGGGTTTTTACAGCACATGATGTTCCTAGGGACACTGAATTGGCGTGTCTCTACCGGAATCGGCGACTGATGCAAATTTAGATTGTTGATTGAAGAATTGAATAATTGCGAATGACTTATGAACATCCTAACCCCGATAATCATCAGTCATCCCCAATCTAAAATCTAAAATCTAAAATCTAAAATCGAATTACTCGCCTTCTAACTCTCGCAAACGCGCTTCCAAAGCTTGAATTCGCAACTCAGCTTCTATGCGCCTTTGTCGTTCTCGTTCTGCCACTAATTCGGCTTGTTCTGCCCGTTCCTCGGCCGCCGGCAGCAAATTCCCGGAGGCATCGCACCAGCGCAGCCAAGGCAGCTCTACGCCCTGATAAACCCCTTGCCAAATGCCTAATTCCACTCCTATTTGTGCGATCGCGTAATGTCCGCGCTGATTTTGTGGGACTAACTCGAAGCGATCCTCTACCAAATGATACACTTCAACTTGTGCTTTTGTGACTTCATAAATGCCGTAAAAAGCAGGTCAAATTATCCGCTCGTAAATCCATAATTTTCCCTGGCGAGGAGTCCTATCTCTTTCTTCACTGCCATCGCCAGAAACAAATTCAAGTACAATCAGAGGCGGCATTAATTCCCGCCCCATGACATAGGAATGGCGCAGATTTCCGTCAAGAGTTGGCGGCACGTCTGGCACGTAAAACCAATCAGGTGCTTCGGCTCCTCTTTCTGGCGGTTCCGGGGGCCGGGCCACTCGCCAATAAATACCGGAATCTTGACCGATGCAGTATTGTCCGTCGGAATGAACTTGGTCTAAAATCGGTCTAATTGATGTTGTTAACAGGATGCTTTGAGGATGTTCTTGAAAATTTTTTACAAAAGTACGGTCGGAGTCTGGTAATTGATTGTGGTCAGGGAAATCTGTGGCTAGAATTTCTGATTTTTCGGTAACACTCATGTTGACCTCTTGAATGTTGAAAAATTATACTTACAATTGGTAAATGAGAAATTAATTATGCTATTATATCGTGGCAAACCTCCGATTGCTAGATAGAATATATTAAATAATATGAGTCAGTACAAGTTAATTATTTTTGACTTCGACGGCACTTTGGCAATTACTCACAAAGCTATTGTATTTTGCTTTAC
Organism: Microcoleus sp. Pol10D4; assembly: GCF_036701555.1. Lineage (NCBI taxonomy): Bacteria > Bacillati > Cyanobacteriota > Cyanophyceae > Oscillatoriales > Microcoleaceae > Microcoleus > Microcoleus sp. Pol10D4. The sequence continues at coordinate 85,562 of NZ_JAUBRA010000013.1, read as the reverse complement.
CCAAACTTTTGAAAAATTCAATATTGTCCCGCCTGCTGCTGATACTATTATAGGTACGATCGGCATCAATTTACCAAATAGTTTTAAAATTCTCCATCCGGCGATCGAGGAAAGCGCAATTCCCGAATGGGTTGAAACTTACCGCTCTTATTATCGGACTGAAGGTGAAAAGCAGGTAGAGTTATTTACCGGGACAAAGCAAGTGTTGCAGTTGGCGCGTCAGTCTGGATTGAGCCTGGGAGTTTTCAGCAACAAACAGGTTACTTTTGTTAATGTGTTACTAAAAAATTTGAGAATTCACAGTTTTTTTGATTTGATATTAGGTGATAACGGACAAATAATTCCGAAACCAAATCCGACTGCTTTTCACTCGATTATTAAACCGCTGTTCCCGGAGTTGGATAACAGTCAAATTTTAATGGTTGGCGATACAGCGATTGATTTGCTGTTTGCTAAAAATGCTGGGATAGATGTTGGTTGGGCGGCTTACGGATATGGCGATCGCGCTGAGTGTCTCGCCCTAGAGCCGACTTTCGCGATCGACGATATTTCAGAACTTGCTGTGTTCGTTCAAAATTAATTTTTCCTCGGTTTGTTTTAGAGAAGAGTTTGACTCATTTAACTATAAAGGATTTAATTATTTTTTTTACTAGAGCCGGATAATGTAGTTTTTATTTAATTAAAAAAATAAATGAACGAAATTGTAAGCCGCCTAAACTCTGCCAAGTAAACCATACCAGAGATAGAGTTATCGCTGGAACAACTATTATAAATTAACAACAAGGATTCCTTTGAAGGTAGAAGGCAGAAGGCAGAAGGCAGAAGGAAAAAAAACCGAGGGAAGCCAGATTTTATTTAGGTAGAATTTACCGCCCCAATTCTGCATGATAGCCTTTTAACTTCTGCCTTCGGAAAACAGACAATTCTGTTAAACTATAGGGTGTGCTGGCAGTCGGTATCTACAATAAACTCAATTTATAGAAACTCATGCAGATCGATATAAGCATTCCTTCTGAAACGCTATCGCCGACTCGTACTGGCGGCACACCAAATTTAATAGAAGAAGTCTGGAGGCTGTACGATCGCGCCCTGGCAGCTACCAGCAACGGCATCGCGATCGCGGACGCTACCCAGCCGGACAGGCCTATAGTTTACTGCAACGGGGCTTTCGAGCGGATTACAGGCTACAATCGCAGCGAAATAATCGGGCAGAACTGCCGCTTCCTGCAAGGCCCGGATACCGATGGCGCTGCCGTCGATCAAATCCGCGTGGCCCTCAAAGAACAGCATGACTGCAAAGTAGTTCTGAAAAACTACCGCAAAGACGGCACCGCCTTCTGGAACGAACTCAGCATCTCGCCGGTGCGCGACAGCAGCGGACTCGTTACCCACTTCATCGGCGTCCAATCTGATATCACCGATCGTAAACAAGCAGAAGAAGCCCTCAAACAAGCCGAGGCAAAATACCGCAGCATCTTTGAAAACGCCACCGAAGGCATATTTCAAACCGCCCCAGACGGGCGCTACCTCAGCGCTAACCAGGCACTCGCCCGAATGTACGGCTACGATTCCCCGTCAGAACTGATCGCAAAATGTTCGGCAAAAAACCTTTACGCCGATCGCACCCGCCGCGCTTCCTTCATGGCAGAAATCAGCAAAAACGGCTCCCTGAAGGAGTTTGAGTCCTGCGTCCGCCGCAAAGACGGCAGCACTACCTGGATCTCGGAAAACGTGCGCGAAGTCCGCGACGAAAACGGCGAACTCCTTTACTACGAGGGAACCGTGGCCGAAATCGTCGCCCGCAAAAAAGCCGAAGCAGCCCTGCGAAATCAAGAATACTGGCTGAAAACCGCGATCAACGCCGTCCCCGACGCGATCAACCTCACAGACAGCGAGGGGCGCTGGCTGATTGCCAACGACTGCGCCCTGCAACTTTTGGGGTGGGAAACCGCAGACTACCAGGGCAAAACTACTGCCGAACTAGCTGCCGCCGCCGATCCCAGAGTCAGAGAAATCCTGCTAACTTGGCAGGAAACCGACGAAACCACCTGGCAAGCAGGCACTCTCACCTCCAGCCGCCAAATAGTCTCCTTGCCTACAGGTGGCAGCAATTTGTTTGAAGTGCGAAAAGTGCCACTGTTCAACCCCGACGGTTCGCGCAAAGGTTTGGCAGTGGCGGGGCGGGACATCACGCAGGAAGTGGCAGCGGATGCAGCTTTGCGCGACAGCGAACAGCGGTTTCGGGCAATTTTTGAACGCGCTGCGATCGGCATGGTAGTCGCTACCCTCGAAGGTGTTGCGATCGCCACTAATCCGGCATTTCAAGCTATGCTGGGGAGCTCGGAAGCTCAACTGCGGGGTGTCGGCCTCGACGACTGCGCGCATCCGGAAGACGCACAAACTTCGCGCGAGTTGCGCCAACAGTTGGCTGCGGGCTTGCGCGAAGCTTACCAAATCGAGAAGCGCTACCTCCGCCAAGACGGCAGCATCAGGTGGGGACGCCTCAGCGCCTCTGTTATCGACAGCAGTCAGGGAACGCCACAGTTTATTTTGCAAATGGTAGAGGATATTACCGATCGCAAAGAAGCCGAGTCAGCTTTGTTCCAAAATGAGGCTAAGTGGCGATCGCTAATTCTCAACAGTTCCGACATCATTACTATTCTCGACGCCAGCGGTCGCATTGTTTACGAAAGCCCTTCTGTAGAAAGAGTTTTAGGCTACGAACCCGATGAACTCGCCGGTCAAATTGCTCTCGATTTGATCCACCCTGACGACCTTGCCTCGGTGATTTCCGACGCCGAAAAACTGATCGCAAATCCAGGCGATCCGATCGCCCTAGAAGGTCGGTTCCGCCGCGCTGACGGTTCTTGGTGTTTTCTCGAAGGTGTCGGCATCAACTTGCTAGCAGACCCCGCTGTGAAAGGAATTGTGATCAACTCCCGCGACATGACGGCGCGCAGGCAAGCAGAGTATCGCCTCAGCAAAATCAACGAGTGCTTTTTGGGATTCACCACCGACGCCGCTAATAACATCCAGCGGCTGACATCCTTAGCCGGCGAGCTTTTGGGCGGAAGCTGCGCCATCTACAGCCGCGTCGGTGGCGGTCTGCTGCGGGCGATCGGGACTTGGCAAGCGCCGCCGGACTACCCGCTAGTCGATCGCGCCGAGGGCCACATCTGCACCGACGTATGCAGCAAAGGAAGCGATCGGGCTGTTGCGATTCCTGACTTGCAGAGCACGATCTACGCCCAAACCGATCCCGCTGTCATCCGCTACCAACTGCGAAGCTATCTGGGACAAGCAGTGCGGCTGGGCGGCAATTACGTGGGTGCGCTGTGCCTTCTCTACACTGAGTCGATGATCGCGCCCACAGAAGCCGACTGCAAGCTGATCGGAATTATTGCTGGGGCGATCGGAGTTGAGGAAGAACGGGCCGCCGCCGCCGATCGCGATCGGCAAAAATCCCAAGAATTGCAAACAGCTTTGCGCGAATTGCAGCAAACTCAAATGCAGTTAGTACAAACCGAAAAAATGTCTTCCCTCGGACAGGTGCTAGCAGGAATTGCCCACGAAATTAACAACCCAGTTGGCTTTGTCGCCGGCAACCTCTGCCACGTCCGAGGCTACGTTCTAGACTTATTAGAAATCGTCCAAGTCTATCAAGAAGAGTACCCAAATCCCCCAGCAAAACTTCAGCAACAAGCCGATGATATAGACTTAGAATTTCTAGCAGAAGACCTGCCAAAATTGCTCAATTCAATGCAGACCGGATGCGAACGAATTGTAGAAATTATTCAAACTCTCCGCAATTTCTCGCGGGCGGACGAAGCGAAAATCAAGACTGCCGACATTCACGAAGGTTTAGAAAGTACCTTGTTAATGTTGAACACCCGGCTGAAAGCCAAGGCAAAATGGCAGGGCATTAAAGTGATTAAAAAATACGGAGAACTGCCGCAAATAAACTGTCATCCCGGACTGTTGAATCAGGTATTTATGAATGTATTGGCAAATGCGATCGACGCCTTGGAAGAAAGCAGCAACCAAGCAAAAGACACCGCAGATGATACCTTTCCTACTATCACGATTCAAACTGAAACGATTGATAATCAGAGCATTTTAATTCGGATTAAAGACAACGGTCAGGGCATTCCCGAAGATCATATTGTGCGTTTGTTTGACCCGTTTTTCACCACAAAACCCGTAGGTAAAGGCACAGGTTTGGGTTTATCAATTTCGCACCAAATTGTCGTTGAAAAACACAACGGCCAATTGCAGTGCCTATCAGAACCCGGTAAAGGTACTGAATTTATCATCGAAATTCCAATTCGTTGACATCAGGACGACGCTAATTAGGATATCATGCTTGATAGGATGGGTATTTTTATCCCAATCCGCTTTAAAAAACCCTTGATAAGACTGGTTGAAACCGTTCATACCCAATCGAAGTCCGAGTCCAGACTGACTAAGAAATAAACGGGGTATTTAAGCCGAATTTGGTATTAGACGAACATGAGAGGCAACAAGTGCTTGGATATCAAATCTGTTAGCATCGCAATTATTCCTACCTCTATTCTCGACCTCTGCGTTAACCAGCGTCAATCCCTTGTCATCTGCAGTTAATAAATTATATTTTCAAAACCGCAGATACAGGTAGATAAACACAAATTAACGCAGATGAATTCTCTTAATTTCGCTTGCACCATCCATCGGTGATTGTTGACTGTTGACTGGATTTGACTATTCCGATGCAACCGAAATTGATATGGCACCCTACCCTAATGCGGTAAGGTGTTTCAGGCGTACCTTACATATAGCAGTTTTCAACTGAGTCTGGTAATCTACACTGAGCGCCCCATCACCCATTATTAATGTGTACCTGACTCAACTGAAAATACTATAATTAGGTTCAAATAAGTCCTAATTTACTTAAAAGCTAAACTGAGTCCGCAAATTGCCCACAAAAATTGTCGGGTTGTTATCGAAATTATTGGCATTGCCGATCGCATAAAATGCCGGCACGATCGAAACATGGTCGGTGATAGGAAAATAATAAGTTGCCTCAATTTCGTACTGCGTGCCACCGTTACCCCCGCCAGAAATCAGAAATCTCCGACCGCCAGTAAAGTCAAAAGGTACTAAATATGACACCGTAAGCAAAGCTCCTTCTTTGAACAAATCGGGAAATGCAAGTCCTAACTGATAAGATTGATTTTTGATCGTGCCGTCCGGTCGGTTAGTCTTGGGAAATATGTTGGTTTCGGCGTAGCCGTAGCGGCCGAAAAGACCAAAGCGGCGAGTGACTAACCAATCGAAATTGAAACTATAAGTATTCGCAGTCGAATTACCCAGGCGGCCACCAAAACCGTCATCTGCCACACCGTTTAACGGCTTGCTGTTAGGAGATCCAATTAAGCCGCCGATTTGCTGGATGTTTGAACGGCTGTACAAAAAGCGCAAATTAGTCCGATCGCTCGGACTGAATGTTAATTCTGCTGTAGTCGTATTTGTCCCACCAAACAAGCCTTGAGACGGATTGGAAGCGGAATTAAACACGGAAGTTGGCAAAAATTCTGTACTCTCGCCCAAATAGCCAAAACGCAGTTTCAATGCGCGGGCGATATCCCACAAAACCACAGCACCGGCACCGCGTCTGGTAGCGCTTAACAAAGGGCTGTTGTTAGAATTAAAGCTGCTCGCACCGTCTACGAAAAAGTTAAACCGATTGTTGTCAAAGTAGCGGTAGAAATTAATCCTCGGCCCGACTACTACTTGGAAGCGGTTGCTAAGCGGGAACCGATAGGAAAGTTCTCGCAGGGTAACTTCATTGGGATTCACCCCAGCAGTCTGGTCGAGAAAAGGAGTGCCAAAGGTATTGAACAGGCCCGTAGAAGTATATTGGTTGGCTGGGGAATTGCCGTTACCTACAGCTAGCTGTGTAATCAATTCGTCTTTCCCTGTAAAGGAAGTAGTGAGAGTCAACCAAACTAATTGGCTGAAAGTGATTTCTGGATCATCGTCCACTCTCTGCACAATTGGTCTATTGGTGACTGGATCGCGTCCGGCTACTCGATCGAGCGGAGCAGCATTTCCATTTGTTGCTTCAACTCGGACTCGATCGCCCGCAAAAGCTCCAGTCAGGTTAAACCAAGCAAATCCGTTGAGTTTAGTAGTAGTTGAAAATTGGTTGGCTTCTAATTCGGCAGTGCGGGCTTCTAAAGCATCTACTCTACCGCGCAATGTAGCTAATTCTGCTGCAAATTCTTCTTGCAATCTTTGCAAAGCAAGTAAATCTTCTCGGCTGACTAAATTACCAGTAGAACCGCCAAGTTGTTTGGTAATCTGATCCAAGCAAGCGTTTAATCCGGCGGCAAATTCGTAGCGAGTCATTGCTCGATTGCCTCGGAATGTGCCGTCTGGATATCCCGCAATGCAGCCGTATCTTTCTACTAGGGATTGCAAGGCTTGAAAAGCCCAATCTGTCGGCCGCACGTCGGAGAGTTGGGAAACAGATGTGACTTGTGCTGCGTCTTCTTGTATGCTGAGGTCATCAGCGTTTCCCGTCTCGCTGCTGATGTCGGCAACTTTGCTGGCTTCAGCAACTTTTTGAGATTGAGGAGAGTTTGCAATTTCTAACTCCTGTGGGGGCAATTCGCGAATTGCCTCCGTTATTTCTGGGGTTGTTGTTGCACGATCGACTGTTGCTATATCTTGTTTGGGTAAAGCACGATTCACCCATGCTATATCTGTTTGAGGTAAAGCACGATCGACTGTTGCTGCATCTGTTTGAGGTAAAGCACGATCGACTGTTGCTATATCTTGTTTGGGTAAAGCACGATTCACCCATGCTGCATCTGTTTCGGGTAAAGCGCGATTCACCCATGCTATATCTGTTTGAGGTAAAGCGCGATCGACTGCGGAGTTAGTCTCTGTGGTAATCGCCGCTAACTGCGGTATCTCAATCTTACCTGCTGCCAGCGCTGCGTCTGGGGTAGCCGTAGGGACGGCACTCGCTTCTAGCGCAACTTCTGGAGTTGAGGTATCCTGAATTTGAGCTGTTGCTGCGATCTGCACCAAAGGCACCGCCGCACCAGAAATCAAGAAAGACAGCCAAAAAGCTTTAACGGAGGTTGAATTATTCACCATAAAACTCACACCACTTGTTGAAAATTAAATCTGGCCAAGCTTAACCGATAAGCTTGCTTATAAATGTATTTTTTTTAACAAATTCTTATAAATAGTTAAAATTATTATAGGAAGCGATCGATTCCCAATCACTAATGACTGAAGACTACTGATTCCTGACTAATTCCCCAAATGAAGTTTTTATTAGTTACAGATTTAGACAACACGCTAGTTGGAGATGACGAAGCAACTCAAGTTTTAAACCAACGCTTGCAATCACTGCGATCGCAAATTTGTTTGGTTTATGCTACCGGGCGTTCTTATGCTTCAACTTGCGAATTAATTGCCCAAAAGCAACTGCTATCACCCGACTATTTGATCGCAGGTGTAGGCAGCGAAATTTACCAAGACGGAATCCTCGATTTAGATTGGGCGGAATATCTTTCTCAAGACTGGGATAAAATAGCGATCGCCTCTTTAGCTCAGCAGTTTTCCCAGCTTAAACCCCAATCCCCAAAAGAACAAAATCCTTGGAAAATCAGTTATTGTTTGGAACCAGCAGCAGAAAATAGCTCGACTGTCCAGGCTTTGCAGCAAAAGTTAACTGAATCGGGGCTGCCAGCTCAAATCATTTTTAGCAGCAATAGTGATGTGGATCTTTTACCGCAAACTAGCAATAAAGGCAATGCCCTTACTTATTTACAAAAGCGCCTCCAAATTCCATCTGAGGCAACATTAGTTTGCGGTGATTCTGGCAATGATATTAATATGTTTGAACAGGATGTCCGGGGAGTAATCGTCGCTAATGCTATGTCAGAACTCTTAAAATGGCATCGCGAATTTGGCACTGAAAATCATTATTTAGCTGGTTCTGCTTGCGCTTGGGGAATCATGGAAGGAATGGCATATTTTTGGGAATTGTGATTACCAAAAATTCGGTTTGGTTTGTAGTTAGCTGTGAAGTCCTCAGTACAAACGCACCCCAAGCACCCCAAGTCCTGCAAACCGTTAAAATCTGTTCAGGAATCTCAACCGCCTATCGATCGAACCTGCGAGTTGCGATACCATCAGCGTGTACTGCTTTATCAAAGCTAATCGAACTTAACTTTAGCTACCTCAAGCGAGTTGAAGTTTATTTCCTAGCCTTTTGGGCCCAACGTAGTGGAGGGAGTCGGCTATCCCCCGATCGCCAAAGGTTCTATAGTTAAGTGTAGCGCCTCAACCGAAATTACTTTCTCTAGGAGAAGTTATTTTTCTAGATGAGGAAGATGTAGGTTTAGCTCACATCTTGCACAATTCTCAATTAAAAGGCCTTTCGTGCCTGTTCCACAAAGAGTGAAGTTCTGGTGGAGTGGGCAGGATATCCCGCCCATAAAAGGCTTATTGAGAAGGGTGCAACATCTCAGTTGAGTCAACTATTTGCCCCTTTAGTTCAGTTCGCGAACGCACCGCCAAATGGAACAAAATACTTTACCCGTAGAGGTGATTCTCTCTCACCCCCGCCAATATTTAGGTAGCATTCGGCTGGATTGGACGCCACAACCGGGGAACTATCTAGATTTAGAGGGACAAACCTACGCTGTCTTGGAACGCCACCACCGCTATCAACTCAAATCCGGCCGCTACCGACTGCAAAAAATTGCCCTGTACGTGCAGTCGGCCACACCGCCGACGGAAAGAACTTTTGTAAGCGGTATCTGGGTTATCGGAGATGCTAGCTGTCGCTTTAATGCTCGATCGGAAATTTTGCGCTGTGCTGTCAATCCCAATGGCCCGTGCAACTGCTGCTGCGATTACCAAGAAACTATCAAAACCAACTAGCAACTCTCGAATCGAATTTAACTTCTTCAGGAAGGCAGTAATCTATCTTCTGATAGCTGTGGAGCACCTCGCGAATGCCAGTATGAATCAAATTTTCTATGTGCAGCAACTGCTCCGAAGAACAGCGAACCTGAACTGTTTGGTTTGACACAGACTCGCCGGAGTCGATCGCAGTATATCTATTAGGAACTCGGCTGAGCACATAAGCAATTAAATCTTGTCGCAATCCCGAAGGCGAAAAAGCTTGTTGGTATGGGTGCTTCGGATAAGACTCCAAGATAATTTCTACTTCCTCTGTGACTACAGCTAAGGTAATATTGACAAGATTTTTCTGCATTTTCCCCGTCCCCAAACACTCGTTAACTAATATTTTCGTGGCCGTTCTCGATCTCGTCTGATTTCTCATGAATTTTAACCGGCTAATACCGCCAATCGTTCTTCGGTAATCATCAGCTCGAACTCGGAACTTACCTCTTCTATAACCCGCAGCACGTAGCAGGGAATCTTGTCCGATAAAATAGCACTTGCCACCGTACCAGTGTGAATTTCTAAGACTGCTTCAGCAGCAGCTTCAAACATCAGTCGCTGTCCCGGAAACATCACTCTTTCAAAGTACCAATTAGGAATGTTCCCAATCCGAACCACTTGAACTAGGTTGGTAACATTTGCGTAATAGCACAGAATCTGGTTGTTACCTTTATAAGATAGCTGATCAGACATTGAAAAAATCTCCACACTCTTTCAAAAACTTACTGAGACTTGGCTTTGCCTGTTAGTGGCAATTGCGAGTTTGGCTCTCGATCAAACGACCGACTTATTTTTGGGGTGTTATTCGAGATCGCAAATCACATCTTCAGTTATTAATTTTTGTAGCTTTGAGTTATCCTGCCAACACTTAGAGGTATGGCGCAGAAACTCCGTTTTTCCAGATTTAAAAACCCGGTTTGTTTGGTATGCAGGGCCTAGATCCTGACTTATTGAGGTTGGTTGTACTGTAGCAGCAGTTAATTGAAAGTACCGTCACTTTCCCGAACTCTCCTGACAACAGATTCACTCTTTGGCAGCGGAATGGTGCTGAGAGTGCGATCGACCTTCAAATCCAGAGCTTCGAGTAAACTTTATCTAAAAAATATGAGGAAATTATGAAGACCATCATTTTTTTTGATAAATATACTTTTGCCGAAGCAGGGATTACAACACTTAGGCAAAAACCTGGTTTTTTACCCAAAAACTTGGCTGCATCTGTCATCCGGGGTTAAAAAACCAGGTTTCTGAGGGAACTCTGCGTAAATCTTGGATTAGCAGGCTGAAACCGGGTTTTTTAGCAAAAAACTTCGCTGCATCTGTGATTCCGGGTTAAAAAAAACCGTTTTTGACACAAGTGTGCGTAACTTCTGGCGGGGTTATTCGGCCTGTAAATATGGTATTAGCCGATCGGCTTTGCGGGTAACAAAAAACCCCGACTCCCTGAGATCATCTCTAGAACTTCTAGGGAATCAGAGTTTAAATTAACCAATCACCGATCGATCTCAAAGCTAAATTAAAAAAATGAGGAAATTATGAAAATAACAGGAAAAACTAGAACTTTCCTGGACGCATAAACCCGGTTCAATAACATAATTTCATGATTTTTGCAAGAATCAAGGGAATGAGAAAGCGGATTTTTGATCGTCATCCGGTTTTAATGCCCCCTTGATTCTTCCGTCGGGCTGGGCTGACTTTGTTGGTCTAGTAGCGGTTTCAACTGCCGAGTTTGATCTGCTATCTGCGATCGAATTTTACCCCAGTTTAAAGCAACGGTTCCCAACCCAGAATTTCCGCCACTTGCTGTGCCAAATTCAAAGGATCGAAAGGCTTTGCAATCACCCCCGCTACCCCCAAATCAGCAAATTCTCTCAAATCCATCGCCTGCACCTTAGCCGTCAGGAAAATCACCGGAATCCCGCGAGTAGCCGCATTGTTTTGCAGCAAACCAAACAGAGTAGGTCCGTCCATATCCGGCATCATCACATCTAGCAGAATAGCGTCAGGGAGTTGAGTTTCAGCTAAAAGCAATCCTTGGCCGCCGTCGGGCGCGCTTAGTACCGTCCAGCCGCCTAAATGTTCCAGACAGGTCTGAATCACGCTGCAAAGGTTTTTTTCATCATCGATTACCAGAATGCGTTTTGCTAACATAATTAAAACTCAAATTTTAAATTAATCATGGTAAACTAATCATGGTAAACTGAAAAATGACTTTTGCACCCTGGCTCATCAACCCGCTTTATTCACAGATGTAGCAACAGGAAGAAGCAATAAAATAAAGAGTTTCAGCAATTAAAAACGTCCTAATAGTCGGGAACGGTTGCTATATTTTGCAGATCCCCTACTTAAATCGAGAACAGAAAAATCGAAATATCACCCTCGCCAACTCACCCTCCCCGCGTGGGTTGCCAGGAACTTGAGCTGTCGCGAGATCTTATCAAAGCAATCTCAAACCTCCAAACTTTTTCCCCCTTCGCCTTCCAACGGTGCAGGCACTGTGAAATAGAAACTGCAGCCTTGTGAGACAACACTTTCGACCCAAATTCTGCCGCCGTGCTGCTGTACTATGCTGCGACAGATAGCCAAACCCAAACCCGTACCTCCTTTTTGGCGGGAGTCAGAAGCATCGACCTGTTGAAACCGTCCAAAGATAGTTTCTAGTTTATCTGCAGGAATCCCCCGCCCTCGATCTTTGACTTCAAATAAAACCCGATTGCCCAAATCTTTAACCCTGACAGTTACTGTACTCCCTGGATCGGAAAATTTAATCGCATTGCTCAACAAATTTACCAGCAGTTGAACGATTCTGTCGGGGTCAGCAAAAATTTTTGCTGACCCCGACAGAATCGACAAATCAATGTTATTTTCAGCAGCCAAAGAAAGTACAGCTTCAGCAGACTTCCGCATCAAAACCTGGGCATCGCACCACTGCTTGACGAGGATAACTTGGCTCGAATCGAGCCGTTCTAAGTCGAGAATATCGTTTACCAAACGGACTAACCGTTCGGTATCGCTCGAAGCGATTTCTAACATCTGTTTGGCAGTTTCCGGTTTACTTTTCAGTACCCCAGCCGCCAGCAAACCTAAAGAACCGCGAATGGACGCAAGCGGAGTTCGCAGTTCGTGGCTGACAATCGAAATAAACTCATTTTTCATTTTTTCAATTGCCCGACTTTCTGTGATATCTGTAACTGTGCCGACGTGACCAATTAGTTGAGATCTGTCGGAAAAAATCGGAGCTGTTTTAAGCCGACAAAACCGGATGGTTCCGTCTCGCTGGATGTGGCGGAATTCGCAGGAAAATTCCCCATCTAGCGATTGCGATTGGGACCACTTAGACAGAATTAGTTTGAGGTCTTCGCGGTGAACAAACCGCATCCAGCCATTGCCTAAAGCTGCTGCCGGTGCGAAGCCGCCAATTGCTTGACAGCGGGGATTTGTATAGGTACATTTCCCCTCAGTATCGATTTTGAAAATGCCCACGGGGGAACTCTCGCTCAGAGAGCGAAATAAAGCTTCGCTTTCCTGAAGTTCTGCTTGAGAGCTTTCTAGTTCTCTGGTTCGCTGCAAAACTCGCATTTCTAACTGTTCGTTGAGCTGTTGGAGGGCGGCTTCAGCAAGTTTGCGATCGCTAATATCCCGGTGCACTGATACCCAGTGGGTAAATTCACCATTTTCGTCCGCTATGGGCACAATGCTCATTTCTACCCAAAATTCCGTCCCGTCTTTGCGGTAATTGATCGAATCAACCCGCACCGGCTGCCAGGTTTCTAAAGCTGTCCGAACTTGATGGAGACTTGCGCGGTTTGTTTTTTCTCCTTGCAAGATGCGCGGCGTTTTGCCCACAACTTCTTCTAGCGTATAGCCGGTCATCCGCGTGAAAGCTGGGTTGACATAAAGAATTCGCGGGCCCGGTTCCTCAATCGGTTCAGCTTCGGTAATTAACACGGCATCGTTAGTGGTGGTGACTGCTGATTCCAACAGGCGCAACTGCAATTCTCTAGCTTTGCGATCGGTAATTTCTGTAACTGTCCCCACCATCCGCACTGCATCGCCGGCTTCGTTGTAAAAAAACTTACCTTTTCCCTCGATCCAGTGAATGCTGCCGTCGGGCCAAACCACGCGGTATTCCAGAAAGTAATCTGCTCGCTGGGTTAGGGTCTGATTTATAGTATTATCCGTATTTTTTAAATCTTCTGGGTGAATGCAAGCTGCAAAACTTTGATAAGTTCCCGCAAAAGTTCCCGGGGCCAACCCAAACAACTCTTCGTGTTCCCTCGACCAAACAATGCGATTTTTCTGCAAGTCCCAGTCCCAAAATCCGATTTTGGTAGCCGACAAAGCTAAGCTAAGCTGCTGATTCGTTTTCCGCAACTCCATGCTAGTAATAGCAACCCGTAGTTCTTGGGCTATTTCGATTTCGCACCGCTGCCAAGGCAAAGATTTTAACCTAACAGTTTCTTGCCACAAGTCAAAGGAATTGCGAGGAGACAGCGGCCGACTGCCATCCGGTTTAACTTCGATTTCCCCGTCTGGTTTGCCGGCCCAGTTGACAGTTTGAATTGTTTCGGGACGGAACCACAAAATGTAATAATTTTGCATCTCGGACATGGCAAGGACGAGCAAACCGCTAGCAACTTCTTTAAACTTCTGCGAGGGCGGATACAGTTTTGAGAGAGAATCTGTATGAAAAATATCATTATTTATTTGAGTTTTTATCCAAGCAATTAAGTTTTCTATTTCTAGCAATTCCGGGGTGTTGCCGATGGTTGTTAAATTTTCATTTGCACACACAACTCCACCAGTTGCGCCCACTAAGGTCAGCAATTCATCTCCGGATTTAAGTAAACCTTCTACAAACCAGTGTGATTGAGGAATTTTGGTAATAAACTTATGGCAATTTTCTTTTAAATAAATTGCATATTCCCAATTTTCGCTATCTTGTTTGTAGCTAAGTTCTAGATTCACAAACTTGGCTAGCAGTTCGCAAGCCTTTCTTGTTTCGTAGCTGACATACTTTCGTGTTGGGTGGTGACAGGCGATCAATCCCCAGAGTTTTTGATCTTTGATTAATGTCAAGGTCATGCTAGCACCAATGTTCATATTTTTGAGGTATTGAACATGGCAAGGGGAAACTGTTCTCAACAAAGAGAAGCCCAGATCCAGGGGGCGACCGGTCAGCGGATTGCAGTGAGGAATTAGTTCTACAGGCTGACAGTTAATATCGGGAATAAACCGAATTAAATTCATGTTGAACAGCTTTCTTGCCTGGGGAGGAATATCGGTAGCCGGATAGTGCAGTCCCAATAAAGGAGCCAAACTTTCTACTTTGTCTTCGGCGACAACTTCCCCCGCACCGGTGGTATCAAATTGATAGACCAGGGCTCGATCGAAACCAATCATCCTCCGCACCTCTTCAACTGCTGTCTGACACAGCACTTGCAGGTTTGGTGTTTTGTGGATTTTGTCGATCGGCTCTTGGACTAAATGATAAAAATCGAAAGAATCGCTAGGTTTTGGGGAAACAGCCGACTCGATCTCAAGAATTAATGCTGAACTAGATTGATGTAGCGTCCCCTCAAAAAAAGATTTGCGATCTTGACTTTTGAATGATAATCTGATAGCGTTACGTTGTTGGTCGTTTTCAAATAAAGCTTTTTCAATAGCTTTAATTTCCTCAGTCTCGACAAATTCCTCTAAAAATTTCTCCAAAAGTTGTTCGGGATAAAGGCCCATCGCCTCAAAGGTATTGTTGCTAACTTGCAAAATTTTCAATGCCGGAGATTCCAGCACCAAAAGGATGCCGTGAGGTTGAATCGAACCCGGAGCGTAAATTAGTTCGCAGTCGCTGTCATTGAGATTGTCTGTGTCTGAGGGCAATATCATGGCTTTCACCTGATTAATACTTCTCTAAATTAGTCTGTGTTGTTGATGAGCTGGAAAACATCTATTAACGCCACCGCGTCCGAATCGCACAACCAAACAATCCCAAGTCTTGGCTAAGGCTTCCTAAGTCGTTTCCGACACGCACTGCATATTTCTTCATGGTTATACCAGTTTAAAAAAAGAATATAACTGTATGCCCGTGATCCCAACCACGAGCTTCATCATTCATCCCCAATTCTTCAATTCTTTAATTCTTTAATTTTTTAATCTAAAATGGGATTAGCGCTGTGCCTGAGCTAGTCTGTTTCTGAGTTGAGTCCGCTCCAAACGATTCAGGAGGCGAGCAATTAATTCCGGTTTCACGATCGGCTTGTTCACGTAGTCGTCAGCACCTGCGACAAACATTTGGCGCACTATTTCCGATTCGGAATGAGCTGTCAAAAATAGCACGGGGAGCTTGCTCCAGCGCAAATCGTTGCGAACTGCCAAACACAGCTCGATACCGCTGTAACCGGGCATCTCCACATCTAAAATTAGCAAATCGGGACAAGTCGTTTCGAGTACCTCCCAGAACTTTTCGGGATCGTTCAATGTTGTTACTTGAAATCCCCAAGGTTTTAGAATCACTTGCAGTGCAGCCAATAGTTGCACGTCATCGTCGACCACCATAACTTTTGCTTCAGCAGGGCCAGTCTGGTCGAGTAGTTGGGCGACTGCTTTGAGTATATCTGCTGGGGGCATAGATTTGTGTAAAAAGCCCGAAGCTCCCAAACGAGCAACTTCTATTCGATCGCTCAATTGATTGTGCCCGCTAAAAACCATTACCGGAATTTCTGGCTTTTCACTGCGGAGTTCGGCTAAGAGAGAAAGTCCGTTTTCCTGAGATCTGGAGAATGTCAAATCCAGCAAAATCGCGTCGGGAGGCTGTTGAGAAATCGCATTTCTTGCCGCTTGCGGAGAGTTGGCTACTTCTATCTGGAAGTCGGAACCGGATGCTACTGTTTTCAGTTGATCGCTCCCAAAAGTATCATCATCAACAATCAGCATTCGGCGCTTTTGGGAAACCGCAGGGACCACATCGCCTTCTGGTTCGGGTGACGGGTGATCGAATATTTGTGTGAGCTTCTGCAAAAATCCTTCTATCTGCTGAGTAGCATCCGGTTTCCAGATGTTTTCAGCCTTGAACAAATGTTCTATCTGGCGCGCCACTTCTGAACCTTTCGGCAGCCCTAACGTTCCCAAAGAACCAACTAATTTGTGAGCTTGAGCCTGGGCTTCCTGGCGCAGTTCGCCCTCCAAGCTTCCGCTTTTGAGTTGAGCGATCGCGCGATCAAATATCGCCACCTTTTCTATAAAATTAGCTTTTAAATTTCCCCGCATTTGGGCAATCGCATTCAATACTTTGAGGCGGCGCTCGTCTTTGTTTAATTCCGGGTTCGACCCGCTGGATTCAGTAGATAAAGTCTCTTGAGTTTTAGCAGTTTCTGCCGTTTCCTGCCCAACTTGTTGCCTCTCAATCTCCTCCGGCAGACTTTTGAGCCGATAGCCCAATCCGTAAACCGTTTCCACTAAATCTACAGTCATCCCGGCTGCTTTCAGCTTCTGCCGCAGCCCCTTGATGTGAGCGGTAACGGCTTCTTCTTGAGGAAATTCGCCTGCCGACCAAATGCGATCGAGGATGGCGCTGCGACTGAAAATGCGCCGAGGATTTCTCAGGAAAAGTTCTAGCAAATTGTACTCTTTGGGAGTCAAGTGCAGCACTTTTTCGGCATAAGTTACTTCCGTAGTGTCTGGGTTGACTTGCAGTTTTTCCCAGGTCAAATTTGTACTTGACAAAGTTGCCTTACCCCGGCGCAGCAAAGCCCGAATTCGAGCGATTAATTCTTCGAGATTAAAGGGTTTGACCACATAATCGTCTGCACCCGCCTCTAAACCTTGGACTCGATCGTTGCTGCTATCTAGGGCTGTCAGCAGTAAAATCGGCATTTGGCAGCCGGATGATCGCAATTTCCGACACAAACTAATGCCGTCGAGTTTAGGAATCAGCACATCCAAAACAATCAGGTCGTAATCGTATGCCTGTACCAAATGCAACGCTGTTTCACCGTCTGCTGCCGCATTCACATTGTAATTGTGAGACTCCAGCGCTTGAGTCAGCAAACTGACTGTAACTGTGTCATCTTCTACCAGCAGGATTTTCATAAACGTCACCTGTCCTTCCAACTATTCTTGGAATTTTTTAGCGGTTTTTGGGGCTAATTAAATAGCCTTTTTACAACTGAAGGGAAATTTCTTCCACCTTCAGTATAACAAATAGTATTCTTGAAATAGAATAATTGTACATTATTATTTTGATTCTATTTGTTTTCCTCTCCAAATGCTTCATTAGATTCAGGGTGGGATTTTATGGCTTTTTGGACTTCAGCGCCTGCTGAATCTTTTGAATCAGATATTGCGAGGAATCTTGATGTTTAACTAATTCTTCCAACTCAGAAACTGCTACTTCTGCGTGTTCTATCTCTCGAACTAAAGAATCAGCGGTAACACTTTTTATGACTCCCAAAGGTTCTTGGATAGCGGTGTGTGAATTGAAATTTTTTTCCGCTATTAATTCTTCCAACTCTAACAGCGCCATTTCTGCGCGATCGATCTTGATCGTCACGGATTTAGCCACATTAGCACCCGCTCTTGCTGCCTCCGTGAGTTCGTGAACTCGAAGTTTAAATCGGCTGGCAATTTGCTCCATTTGAGTCCCTAATTCAAACGTTTTACTTGCCAGTCTGCCAATTTCTAGACTCACTTTGCTCAGACCGCTGGGCTGACTTCCCATTTGATTGGTAACTACAGCCACCTGTACTGCTAAATGCCTGACTTGTTCGATCGCCTCCCGGATGGTTCGGGAAGTGCGATTAACCGTTTCTAAATCATTAGCTATTGCTTTGCCCACGCCCAAAATTTTATCTGTATTGTTGCAAATAGAATTAGCACCTTGAAAAGTAGCTTGAAATGCTTGGCGACCTTCCGAAGAAATCAGTTTCGCAATTCTCACAAATCGCTGATTCATTTGAGCAATTTCTTCAGCTTGTTTGACCAGTGCCACTTGCTGGGAACTGGGATTTGTCTGCAACTTTTCTGTTTGACGTTGGTAGATTTTTAAAAGCTCATTACATTCGTGAACCTTAGCCTGTTCTTGTTGAAGTAGAGCCAAATACTTGTGTCTTTCTACTCGGTATTTTTGAATAAGTTTGTTAGCTTGCCCTAAAAGCTTTGACTGGGCAATTACCAGAACTTTAACGTCCAAAAGGCGGTGGCTCTGGTCTTCCATTACCACAATAATCGGTTCATAAATCAAGTCTTTGTGCCTGTTGAAAGAGGCTTGCACGGCATCGTCAATTTTCCAGTTTTCCGAAAGCAGCAAAGGCGGAATTCTAATAAAATCTAACAAGGCTCGAATCGGGTGTGACCCGTAAAGTTCTACGCGATCGGGAAAACTCATTTGCTCTCGAAATTTGACGCGAGAAATCATGCCCAATACCTGTGATTCATGAGTAATAATGACTCCCGGCAGGTCGGGTTCTTGCTCAAATCTTTCAGCCACTACCTGTCCTAGAGTTGCAGCGCTCACTTGGAAGTCGTGACACGGCAGATGTCCGATCGTGAAATCGGGGGTGAGTTGAGTTGGATTGCTCATTTACCCGGATAGTGTTAAGTACAAGTTAACAAATTATATATTAATATTATACTGGAATAAGATTGTTGAAAGTAGTCAACGACCCAGCACGGGAGTGACTGGGCTTCCGGCCTAAAACTTCATTTTTAGTTGAGCAGCCTGATACCTTTGATGTCTAGGTTTTTTGAGTAATTACACCAAGCGGATGCGTAGCTAGTCCCCTGTTCTGTCGTTAAGGGTTAAACATTTTTATTTGGGTTAAGGACGTGCCATTAGCCGAATCAGCTCAGAAAACAAAGGCGCGTGCTAACTTCACCCCAGCAATGGGAGTAGAATTGCTTAGTTTCCCTCAACAACCCGGTTCACAAACACAACCAGAAGCGATCGATGATACCGCCGTATCCCTTCCCCCCCTTTCCTCTGACCGCTTTCGCCCTCGTAAAGCGCTGCAGCGGGGATCACTCGCCCAGAAGAAAAATGACAACTATAACAAGAAATTAGCTCTCTGACCGAAAGCATCCAGGATACAAGCCTCCGGATTCATTCCTTCGCAGACTCAGGACCCAGAAATAAAAAACCTGTATCCGATGAAACTTTCCCCCCGAATTTATCTGTCGGCTCAATGCTTCAATCTCAAATCTCAAATCTCAAATCTCAAATCGATTGACCCCGAGGCCTTCTATTACCTACTTTCTGACTACTGTCATCTCAAGTCTGTTGGATGAGCGGCCTCTGCTTTGCCCCAGGTTCCGTCCTCACCACAGGGGCACTCATATTTTGTTCTTTAAAACAACCGGGAAAATATCTAGATTGAAACCAAAAACCTTAAATCGGACTTTGCCGCTAGCAACCTTTGAGGCTGCTTACCAGTTGTTACAGCAAATGGCTGAAATCCCAGGGGCGATTTGGCTCACCGACGATGCGATCGCGGATTCTCAAAATGTGGAAAATTCGTCGGAAAGGTTTGCAGCAGTGGTATCAGAGCATTTTAGCGCGCTGCTGCGGGGCAATCTATTAGATGAGTTCGCAACCAACGGACACAAACACAGCGAAAAAAATCTCCATTCGCAATTGAATGTGCAGTTGACTTTCGACCCCGGGGCGATCGCCAATTTCCTGTCTCCTCTCGCAGACAAACTCGCAGAAATAATGCCCGCACCCTCGTGGCAAATTGACATTCGCGCCCTCAAACAAGCAATTACAAATATACAGCCCAACTCGGCAGTTATTCAAAGCGAATTCACCCTAAATTTGCTGGATATTCTCGCTACTAATGCCAGCCAAAATAATCGCCTGCCCATACACAGCCAAACAGAAATAGAGGAAAAATCAGCGCCCAAAGTTATAGATCCAGAAACGCTACAGAGCCAGATTGCCGAAGCCGTCAATCAATTACAAATTGCCAGTCCCTGCATTTCATTTTGTCAGCCAGTAGAAGATGCTTTGCAGCAGCAGCTTGAACAAGAGCGACTTTTGAATCAGGTCACAACTCAAATCCGCCAGAGTTTGGAATTGCCTGTAATTTTGTCAAAAGCAGTTGAGCAAGTGCGAGAGTTTTTGGAGGTCGATCGCCTGTTAATTTATCAATTTGAAAAAGTGCCAGCGCCCCACAATGGCGAGTTAGCTAAAGAAATACCGGCAGCGGTTTCTGGGTCTGGCGAAATCCCAGAAAATTCCGGGTCTTACTTGTATTTAGGTCGCGTCACCTACGAAGCTTTAGCCAACGATACTATCTCGTCTGTACTCAATTTTAGTGAAAGCGCGCAGTGTTTTACCAATGGAGTCATTGACCGAGAGAAATATCGCAAAGGCTTGGCTTTGTGCGTCGCGGATGTGGAAACAACTTACTCTTCGCACCCTTGTTTTTTAGAGTTGATGCGGCGGGCGAAGGTGCGGGCGAAGTTGCTAGTGCCGATCGTAGTTCAAGACGACTTGTGGGGGCTGCTAATTGCCCACCATTGTACTTTTCGGGAGTGGGAAGAAAGCAAAAAAACATTTTTGCGGCAAATAGCAGAACATTTGGCGATCGCCATTTACCAAGCCGAACTTTATGCACAAGTCCAGCAGCAAAAGCGTACCTCAGAACAGCGCGTAATAGAGCGCACGCGAGAACTGCGCGATGCACTGGTTGCCGCCCAGTCTGCCAGCCTCGCCAAGAGCGAATTTTTGGCAGCTATGAGCCACGAATTGCGGACTCCTCTCACCTGCGTCATCGGCATTTCCGACACGCTGCTGCGGTGGTCTTACGGCAAAGTTGGCAGTAAAGAAGTGCCAGTGCAAAAGCAGCGGCAGTACCTGCAAACTATCCGAGACAGTGGCGACCACTTATTAGAATTAATTAACGATATTTTAGATTTATCGCAAGTAGAAGCGGGAAAAGCAATATTAAAAATTAGTGAATTTTCAATTTCTAAATTAGCTTCTCAGAGCCTGCACGCTCTCAAAGAAAAAGCGGCGGCTAAAGGCGTGGAACTGCTGCAAGAACAGCGGATAAAACAAGAGTGCGATCGCTTCATCGCTGACCCGCGTCGCTTGAGACAAATTCTTTTCAATCTTTTAGGAAATGCGATTAAGTTTACTCCCAAAGGCGGGCGAGTCATCCTGCGAGTTTGGGTGACAGAAGATAAAAATCAAACGCCTGCAGTGCGGCAGCCCGGTACTGCACCTGCTGGCAGTACCGCTGTTTTTCAAATCAAAGATACCGGCATTGGAATTCCCGAAAATCAGCGATCGCTTTTGTTTCAAAAATTTCAGCAGTTGGATTCCCCCTACCGCCGCGAATACGGTGGCACCGGTCTGGGATTGGCTTTAACTAAACAGTTAGTAGAGCTTCACGGCGGCGCGATCGAAGTTAACTCTACAGTTGATGTCGGCTCTACTTTTACCGTTTTTATACCCATCCAAACTCAAAGCAAAGATGAATCCACAAAATTTAAATATGAAAAATCGAATTCATCTTTACCGCTGCATTCCTCCTCCTTGCGGGGCAGCCTCGTGCTCGTCGAAGAAGATGAAGAAACTGCCATGCTGATTTGCGATATCCTGACAGTCGCAGGAATGCAAGTGGTGTGGATGATTGAAGGTTCGGCGGCGGTGGAACAAATTGAACTTTTGCAGCCGAATGCTGTGATCGTCGATATGCGTTTGCCCGGTATGAATGGCTGCGAAATAATTCACCAACTGCGCGAAAAACCCGCTACTGAAAATATCAAGATTCTAGCTTTAAGCGCTAATGAAATTCCCGCTGATCAGATATCTTTCGTGACGGCGGGAGCTAACGATTGTTTGGCTAAACCGATTCATCCTGAGCAATTGCTTGACAAAATTATTTCTTTAATGGCTGGGATTGGTAATGGGTAATTGGGAATTGGGCATGGGGAATGGGGAATTGGGCATGGGGCATGGGGCATGGGTAATTGGGCATGGGGCATGGGTAATTGGGAATTGGGCATGGGGCATGGGGCATGGGGCATGGGGCATGGGGCATGGGGCATGGGGCATTTAATATAATTGAGTTTTTTAGGTAATTATGGGAAGACCTGATTTTGAGGAATTAGAGGTTTATAAGTTGGCGGAAAGTTTGGCGAATCAGATTTGGGAAATTGTTAAAAAAGGGGATTATTTCACAAAAGATACGATGGGTAAACAGATCGTTCGGTCTGCTGATAGTGTCTGTGCTAATATTGCTGAAGGAAGAGGTCGTTATAATGACCAAGATAATCGGCGTTTTGTAAAAATTGCGAGAGGCTCTTTGTACGAAACAGTAAACTGGTTAAGATTAGCCTACGCTAGACAACTTATCACAAGCGAAGAAGTAAGCAAATTTAAACCAATTGTCGATAAATTACTACCAAAACTTAACGCTTATTTGAGTTCAATAGGGCACAGGGAATAAATTACAAAAAAGCCCCATGCTCCATGCCCCATGCCCGATGCCCCATGCCCGATGCCCAATGCCCAATTCCCAATCCGCAATTCCCCATGATTAATTGTCAAATTCCTACAGGATTAATTGTTTCTTGTCAAGCACCTGCTGATTCGCCGCTGCACGATCCGATCGTAATTGCGGCAATGGCTCGAACCGCCATCAATCGAGGAGCGGCGGGCGTGCGGATTGACACTCCGGCTCACATTGCAGCGGTGCGAAAACAGATATCCGCTCCGATAATTGGGATTTGGAAGCAGCAATTGCCGGGATGCGAGATTTACATTACTCCTCGGTTTGAAGACGCGCGGGCGATCGCCGCTTCAGGAGCCGATATTATCGCTGTTGATGCTACTCTGAGAAACCGTCCTGCTGGGGGCGAAGACTTAAAGACCTTAATCGCCCAAATTCACAGCGAATTGGGCAAATTAGTGATGGCGGATGTAGATACAATAGAAGCTGCGATCGCGGCAACCGAAGCTGGTGCAGATACTGTAGCAACTACTCTTTTTGGCTATACTGCCCAGACGGAAAATTTATCGCCGCCGGGATTTGATTTACTTGCGGAAATGGTAGAAAAGCTTAAGGTTCCCGTTATCTGCGAAGGCGGGATATCGGGGCCGGAAATGGCTAAAAAAGCCTTGGATTTAGGAGCGGCGGCTGTTGTTGTGGGGACAGATATTACTGGGATTGATCTTAAGGTGACAGCCTATAAGTCGCTGATGGGGAAGTAAGTTCGGCAACGGATGTAACGGATGTAACGGATGTAACGGATTGAAGGAAGTTCGGCAACGGATTGTTTAACGGATGTAACGGATGTAACGGATTGAAGGAAGTTCGGCAACGGATTGTTTGACGGATGTAACGGATGTAACCGATAGAAGGAAGTTCGGCAACGGATTGTTTGACGGATGTAACGGATGTAACCGATAGAAGGAAGAAGGGAGAAGAAATATTCGGCGAGAGAAATCGCTTGTAGAGAAACGAAACGCGCAAGGTAAGAGTGGGGAATATCGGGCGATTTCAATCGCCCTTTATCAGGGGAAGTTGCTAAATCAGTGCGCCGTTGATAAAGCTGCTAACTACAGCCAAGGCGATCGCCCCCTGTACCGCGCTCCAGAGGCCCATCCGCAAACTAAATCCTTCAACTAACTTCGCACCCGAGGAAAAAATAATCACGTTCATTACAAAAGCAAACAGGCCCGAAAGCAACCCCAGCGTCAGTAGGTTCGGCACGAAAAAAACTGCTTTCAGAATTGGCAAAATTAAAACATTCAACATTCCCAAAGCCGCAGCAGAAATTACTGCTTTCGGGGTGCTGTCAATTTCTACGCCGATCGGCAGTTGAGAAATGAGTAGCAAGCTGCTACCCGTCACCAGCCAAGCAATCAAAAAATCGATCGGTTCCACAGCGCCCCTACCTCTTTAACAGTTGAATTGTCAGAAAAACCTGATATTTAACATACAGCTTATATACCTTAATCAAACAATCCCGCTGATTCGTCTGCCAATCGACAGAATTCATGCCTGTTACTAAAGAGTTAGAAGTTATAATCCCTGTAATCATCTGCCAAATCATCCGGATGGGAACCGTATCAACCTGTTAGTTGAATAAAAAGAGCAGATTAATTAATATGGCTGGCGATTTTTCTTTTAACTCTAAAATCCGATTCGACAAAAATGGCTTGGACAATGCTTCACGGCAACGCAGCCGATCGCTCCAAGTTATGATTTTTATGCTGTTCGTCACTACCTTGGTGACGCTACCAATATTTCGTCTAGCCGAATTGCAACTGGTACAGGGAGCCTACAACCGACAGCGGGCGGAAAATAACCGCATTCGCCCTGTGTCAGTCGCAGCGAATCGCGGTCAAATTTTAGACCGCAACGGCAAAATATTTGCGGCCAACCGCGTATCTCGATCGGTCTATGTGTGGCCAAAAGAGCGATCGGCCAAGGAGTGGCAAGAGATCGCCGCTACACTGGGCCCGATCGTCAAACTTCCCGCGGCCGAAATTATCAAAAAAATCGATGGAGTTGGCTACAGATCAGCCCTGCCAGTGCGAATTAGTAAGGATATTGATGTCGGTACTTTCGTCGCTTTGGGAGAACAAGCTAATACTTTGCGGGGAGTTGAAATTCGCGTAGAATCGAGCCGAGACAATCCGAACCAGCAATTAGCAGCTCACCTTTTGGGATACGTCGGCGAAGCTAGTTTAGATCAATTAAAAGCTAATCCTGCATATCCGATGGGAATGATCGTCGGTCAAATGGGAGTTGAAAAATTAGCCAATTCAACTTTAGAGGGTGTTTGGGGAAACCGTTTAATCGAGGTAAATGCTAAGGGCGAGGAAATCCAAGATTTAGGTGTAAAAGATCCTATCCCCGGCAAACCGGTACAGCTAACTTTAGATTTAGATATGCAGAAAACTGCGGAAAAAGCTTTGGGCGATCGCCTGGGTGCAGTTGTGGCGATCGACGTGAAAACCGGCGCTCTTTTAACAATGGCTAGTTGGCCGACATTTGACCCCAATATTTTCACCCGCAAGGTAACTCAAAAAGAATGGGATCGGCTGCAAGGGCCAGACAAACCATTTTTAAATCGGGCCGTTCAAGGCTATCCAGTCGGCAGCACTTTTAAGATTGTAACTTCTGTAGCTGGGATGGAGTCTGGCAAGTTTTCTCCTGACTCGACTTTGGTAAGTTCTGCTTCAATTAACATCGGCGGAATTTCCTTTAACGAACACGGCGCCGGTTACGGCGTTATCGGTTTCCGCGATGCTTTAGCCTACAGCAGCAATACGTTTTTCTATCAAGTAGGTATGACTGCAGGGCCGGAAGAAATGGCGAAATGGGCTAAAAAAATGGGCATTGGCGGTACTATTAATTTAGATCTTTTGGGGATAGACGGCGCCAATCACGGTCAAGTTCCGATACCAGCAGAGAAACAGAAAATGTATGGGGAAGATTGGTATGTTGGCGATACGGTAACAATGGCGATCGGTCAGGGTTTGGTACTTTGTACTCCCCTAGAATTGGCTGTGATGGTGTCAACTATTGCCAATAACGGTTGGCGAGTGCAGCCCCATTTGTTGGCTTCTCAAACCAATACTCCTATAACTCAAAAAATTCCCACAGGTATTAAGCCTGCAACTTTAAACGTCATTAAACAAGGATTGATAGATGTGGTGAAAAAAGGTACCGCCCGCGCCATGAATGACGGTACTATTCCTTTAAGTGCTGGTAAGACTGGGACTGTGGAAATGCCCGGTCATCCTGACAATTCTATGTATGTGGGTTTTGCTCCCGCTGACAAACCTGAAGTTGCGATCGCAGTTATAGTTGAAGGCGGCGGATTTGGTTCTGTATCGGCGGCACCAATTGCTCAAGAGGTATTCCGAACCTATTTTCAAAAGCAGGGTTTTAAACCTACTAATAAGCCTCTCTAGTCATGACTTCACTGTTGACTGTTGACTGTTGACTGTTGACATTTTGTCCAATACTTCGATCGCACTATCCTGCATATCTGGGAAAAGTGCGATCGATCAAAAGTTTTCCCCTACCAATCGTCTCACTTCCACGGTTGATAAATTCATCATTTGCGCTACCTGTTCCCGACTCATTCCAGAATTTAAGAGTTGAGTTACGAGCTGGCGCAATGTTGACTCCGCGGCGAGTCGTCCCAGGTTTTCTTCCTTATGAGTCTTCAAAAACTAACCCGTTTCAGGAACTCTAAACCTCAATTCTCCTGAAATTAGATGCAATTCCAATCCCAGCACTTCACTGAACAACCACAGCGTATCGAAAGCGATATTATTGGCTGCAATCGGCTCATACTGATTGTTTATTAAACGTACTCCCTGTAAAATTGGATTCAGATAATCTCCCGACGGATCATACTGAAAATATTCCCTAACTCCCAAAGTCCGATAAATTTCTGGTTTGGTTTCTTGGTCTTTTGTCTGAGTTGTTTCCGAAGTAATTTCTAACACAAAATCGGGAGTAATTTCGCCTTCTTCCCAAACTTTATGATTATCCCTTTTACGGTTGGCCACTCCAAACACCACATAAATATCGGGAGCAACAACGGCTTGGTTATTCCCTTGTTCATAATAAATGAAAGAATTAGCTGACACGTAAACATCAGAACGTTCTTGAAAGTAAAGCTTGACAGCTTCTACGCTGTAAGTCATGTAATCGCGCGTGATGTCGCTTTCAGCCATCGGCTCTCCGTCGCTGCTGGGATATTCAATTTCTCGTTGTTCGGCTTGAGTTAAAATTGTCATTTTTCAATTTTCCTCAAAGTTATTAATTTAATGCCGGGTAAATAAGCGTTCTAAGGTTTCTAGTGAGAACTTCATTCCTAGTAGTTTTATGAGGACTGAAGTCCTGACTAAAAAACTATTTAATTGTGGTCGTGACCGCTGACATGATATGATTTAATGGTAGGATTCTGTGGGTACTTTTAAAAGTTCGAGATTTATCAAAAAAAATCAACAGCCGTAAGGTACGCAGGGAATACGCTACATAATTATGTTGTTATGCGTCCTGGACTTTAAGGCTGGTAAGATGCTGTACAGATACAGACTATTTAAAATTTAATTAATCCCTCTGTCTAAAATAACCATTTCAGAACCAACAACCGGACTTCTAGCTATTAACTTGCCTTCCATATTCGCAATTTCTAACTTGCTGAAATCGAGTGAGTTAGCCTCCTTCCACATCTTCGTTGCTAGTTGATTTTGCTCAACTTCGCTGAGTTTGTACCAATCTTCAGCGACTTTTACTGTCAAAATGCTGCTGGAAAAATTAGCTTGAACAGACTCAACTAAACCGCCGCCCAGCCGATTCTTAATGTCAGTAACTTGATTTTGAATCGCAGCAATCAGTGACTGTTCGGGCGTCAGGGGTGGCGGTGGGATAATTTCTACTGGTTGCGGTTTTTCCGGCGCCACTAAATCGGGCAACTTGCTTTTGAATTTAGCAGAGATTGGCTCAGACGGTACGATCGCCTCTGGTGATTTCGGCGTTCCCGACGCCAGAAAATCATCAAAGGTTGGCGGCGACTGCTGCGCTGCTGGGAGAGGCACTTTTGCTACTTTCTCCGGCGGTTTTGCTGAGAAACTGTTGAAAGTTAAACCGACTACAACGATCAGAGTTGCTGCTATGGCGGCGTTTAAAATTGGATCGGACAGCTTCTGGTTCGTAGATGGTGGCAGTAGCGATCGCACTAGCCGCAAAATACTTTGCCAAAGTACACCGACGTTCTGTAAAAAGCTCCCTTCCCTGCCTTGGGATACAGGCTTTTTATCAACTTTTACAGCAACTTTTGGTCGCACGCTGTTAACTTCCGCAGCGACAGCGGGAGGAGTTACTGTTGCTGAGTCAGAAGCGATGGGCGCGATCGGCTTTTCTTGCTGCAACGAGGGTTCGGCTGGTACTTTTTTGCCTTTTTTTCCCAAATTCCCAATCGATGCCATCAAAGTTTTGATTCTCTGATTTTTGGGAACCGCGCTACTGGCATTTTGAGTTTTGCTGCCAGTGGGGGCAGACTTTGCAGCCGAATCAACCTCCGGTGTCGGAGATTGAGATGGTTCTGGAGTTGACTGGTTTAGTTGTTCTTCTGACATTTTCTCTGCCTTGGGGCGTTGCAAATATATCTAAACGAGATAAATTTTAGTTGAGTCATCTCAACCTTAATTTATCATTTAATTAGTTGTAACCGAACCAAAATGAGCATCAAACGTCGTCACTTTCTAATTTTAGGCAGTCTCAGCAGCTTAGGTTTTGCCGCAGTCTCGAAAATTATTCAGCTTCGGACTTCCTCCGGTAGAGACACCAATGCTGCTGTGCCTTCTAATGTTGAGGCAGAAAGGGCGATCGTCTCTTTGCCGGCCTCACCGCCTATTTTACGCTTTATTTCGGTAGCCGACACCGGTACCGGCGCTGAAGGTCAGTATGCTGTGGCTGAGGCGATGGCGCAATATCACCGGGAAAACCCTTTTAATGTTGCTGTTCTCGCGGGCGACAATATCTACAACAACGGCGAATTTGAAAAAATTAATGCTGTTTTCGAGAAGCCTTATCAGCCGTTATTGCAGCAAAACGTAAAATTTTATGCTTGTCTGGGAAATCACGACATCCGCACTTCTAACGGCGATCCGCAAGTTAAATATCCGGGTTTTAATATGCAAGGTCGCTACTATACTTTTCGGCGCGATCCCGTACAGTTTTTTGCTTTAGATACCAATCACAATGCGGATTGGAAAAATCAGCTTGTTTGGCTGGAAAAAGAGTTGAGTCAGAGCACCGCACCTTGGAAAGTTGTGTTCGGTCACCACCCGATTTATTCCTCTGGCGTCTACGGATCGAATCAATCTTTTATTAAGACTTTCGCGCCTTTGTTTCAAAAGTACGGCGTGCAGCTTTATATCAACGGACACGAGCATAGTTACGAACGCACTCGCTCGATTAACGGTACGACTTATTTAATTTGCGGTGCCGGCGCGGGAACTCGTGCGGTGCGGCGTTCTGAGTGGACGGAGTATTCTGCTAGCCGCCTGAGTTTTGCGACGTTTGATGTCTATGAAGACCGGATGTTTGTCAGTTCTATCGGTACTGACAAACAGGTTTTTGATAGGGGAGTGATAAAAGTGCGATCGGCTTAATTCAGATTGTTTTCCCAGACATATCAGATGAATGGATTTATGTCAAGGTGCTTTGGTCGATCTATTTAACTGTGACTTACACCTTGAATCAATATCACCCTTTCCTCTTGACTTGAACAAAAATTCAAGTACAATGAATTGTTCAGCATTAGAGGCATCTGAGTGAAAAGCGATACGTTAGTAAGAGGGAAATTTAATCCGTTAGTAAGACCTTTCTTAAAGTGGGCAGGAGGTAAAAGGCAGTTATTGCCAGAAATTGTTAAGTATGTTCCCAAGCCGATAAAACATACATACTATGAACCTTTCATAGGTGGAGGCGCACTCTTGTTTGAGTTACAGCCCCAAAAAGCTGTTATCAATGATAGCAACACAGAACTGATTAACTGCTATAAAGTAATTAGAGACTCATTAGATGAGCTGATCGAGGAATTAAGCAAGGATAAATATACCAATAGCGAAAGGTCTTATTATGGCATGAGAGACTTAGATCGTTCAAGGAAAGAATATGAAAATTTGTCGGAAGTGGAAAAAGCAGCACGAATCATTTATCTAAATAAAACCTGCTATAATGGCTTGTTTAGGGTTAATTCCCAAGGTCAGTTTAATGTTCCGTTTGGTAGGTATAAAAACCCAAATATTTTAGATAACGCTGTTTTAAGAGCTGTGAATAAATACTTGAAGAGGGACACTATAGAACTGTTAAATCAGGATTTTGCAAAAGCTGTTCAAAGCGCCAAGAAAGGAGATTTTGTTTATTTAGATCCTCCTTACGATCCAGTTTCGGAAACAGCTTCTTTTACTGGTTATGATGTGAATGGCTTTAATAGAGACGAACAAGAACGACTAAAAGAAGAGTTTGACGCTTTACATAAAAGAGGTTGCAAGGTAATGCTGAGTAATTCTTGTACGGATTTTATTCGGGATTTGTACAAGGATGATCAGTATACAATCATAAAAGTTAGGGCAACGAGAAGTATCAACTCAAATGCCTTGAAAAGAGGTATGGTTGATGAAGTATTAGTTTTGAATTATGAAATTCAGGATAAATAAATATGAGTAGAAGCCATAAAAATGCCAATGACAAAGCTTGGGAAATATTATTTGAAAGGCATAAGATATTAGAAGAAGTAGAGAAAAATGGTTGTTTTGAAATAGAAGCGGCTCAAATTAATAAGCAAAGAGAAAGCAGGCTGATGGCAAAGTTCGATCACCGGGTTAATTTGCCAGATATCTTTCGAGACAATCATCTATCCATATTGCCAATTTCTCGTTCTAAATACGTTATTGGGAAGTTTGATGCACACTTGAAAGTTGAATATGATAGTGAAACTGAATTGACGCATTTTGAATTTCCAGCAGAGATAGAGAGTATAGATTACAAAAATTTATATTCGGAGAGTTCGGCATTGCACTGTGCATTTAATATCGGTATTATAGATGATTTAGTGGGTGAAAAAACCGCTTATACTGTTTCTGGGAGAATGTCTACAGAGTCTTTTGATTTTAATATTATAAATTCCTTCGCCAACGAATCATATTCAATCAAAGTTGAAAATTCTCAGTGTGAAATAGATGCAGGATTTGAAAGTGAAAATTATTTTGTATTGATAGAATCTAAAAAAGATTTGATTGAGGATTTTTTGATTCGACAACTTTACTATCCTTACAGATTGTGGTCAAAAAGAATAACTAAAAAAGTGATTCCCGTATTGATGACATACTATAACGACATTTTTAGCTTTTTTATTTATGAATTTAGCAATGATAAAGATTATAACTCTCTCCAACTGATAACGCAAAAAAATTATACGATCGCTCCCGAAGAAATACAACGGAGTGATGTCGCTCGCGTCTTTAATAATATTAAAGTAATTGAAGAGCAAAAGGTTCCATTGCCACAAGCTAATAAATTTGAGAGGATAGTATATTTATTATCCTTGTTATTAGAAAGAGATTTAACCACAGATGATATTACTGAAAACTATAAATTTGACCGCAGGCAAACTGACTATTATACTAATGCTGGTCTGTATATTGGACTGATAGAAAAAGATAAAAGTTCTCTAAAAAAACCAATCTTTCGCTTAACAAGTGAAGGAAGGTCAATTTTACATAAAAGACCTAAATTTAAATATCTAGATTTGATTAATAAAATTTTAGAAAAAAAAGTTTTTTATTTAGTATTTGAATTAACCCTTAAACAGGGAGAAATTCCGCCAGAAGATGCAATCTGTAAAATAATTTCAGAAAATCGTCCCGATATTAATGATACAACTATAAAAAGGCGTAAGTCTACTGTCCAAGGCTGGATTTCTTGGATATTGTCCCAAATCAAAGACTAAAATTCGCATAGTTTGATTCTCTGGGTTTTTAATATCTTCAACCTAGTTTTGCCTCCGGGCCATTTCAGAAAGGGACGTGGCAAGACGAAAGAAGGTGCGGCAGCAGACATTTATCTAGAAATAACGACCCTATAATATTTATCACAACTACACCTCAATAGACATACTTCTGAAGTTGTTACCGGAGGTGGCGTGGCATTAAACAGACAGTGCTGGAGCCATCGGCGAAAAGTTTTCGTTAGAATTATATATGTCAGCCTCGCCGGCAAAAATGCCCGATCGCCCGATCAGCAGATTTAGCTCCGGCTGTGCCAAAATTGTCTAACTCGCTCACAAGTGTTACCAGTCAAAGATCGTGCTGTGACACTTTACCCCACCAAGCTCATGCAAGATTTTATTAATAACGTCTCTCGCTACCCCCGCTTTTTCATTACGATATGCCTGGGAATTTTCTTTTTCCTGTTCGAGCGACTCAAACCCCTGCTCGATCGACCGGCAACTGCGATCGCCCTGATTAGTTCGATTGTAGCGACTTTTGTCTTTCTAACTTTTACACTACGGGCTATGTTAGGCCTGAGTTCGGTTTAAAGCCAAGCTAGAACGCCAACATCAACGGCAAATTCAGTTAAAACACTAACTCCCAAAGTAACGGCCAACTCTTGCAGGCGATCGCACACTTGACAATAGTCGCTGCGATAGATTGGAAGAGGAAAAAAATTGCGCTAGTTACGCCAGTGCTCCTCAACCAAGGGGCAGGCAAACATTACCGAAGTGCAGAACAAGCGTTTGGGGCTATCAACATTCACTGGGGAAATACTGCACCTCTGTTTCCCCGGTGTCCCACTTAATCATTAGGAAGCGGCACACCCCGCCCCGCTTTCCTCTCCCGTTAACCTGACGGTATCACGAGAGTTTCCAGCGGACAAGACAAATGAAGTTTGAACATATCTATCAATTTTTTCAAGACCCCCCTCCTGTTTATCTAAACAAGGAACTAGCGGTGTGTTACATTCTCTCCGTGTTATTGCGCGGAGATTCCTACGGTACAGAACTGATTGGCCAATTAGAGAGGGAATTCCCCATCTACCGACTTTCTGATACCGTTCTCTACAGCGCTCTGAAATTCCTTGAAGATGAAGCCGTAATCACCGGTTACTGGAAAAAAGTAGAAGGACGAGGCCGCCCCCGCCGGATGTATCAAATCCTCCCTGAGTGGCGGCACCAAGCTCAAGACCTCGCTCGTCTCTGGCACGAGTATATTGGTCAGGGAAACGGCGCGTCAGAGCGTCGATCCCGCGCCTTAGAAACTGGTCAGACGGGTTAACCGAGTTGGAATCGGATGCCTAAACCCTGGAGATGCTGGCGCTACTTGCAAAGCGATTTGCCTTCCTTGCCTTCGCTTTGCTCGATCGCCGCACAGCGATTCAAGCATCTACACTGCGTCAGGACTTACGCATTGTCACTTGAGAATTAGCAACGATGGGGAGATATGGAAATTGGGTGATGGAGAGCAAAACGCCTTGCAGAAGAAGCTTTCTGCGAATCTTGGTAAAAAAGTGTCTGCGTAGGTCCTCGATCGCTTTCGTATGTCAAGTTCTGTAAAGTAATAGTAGATCATTTCAATTACACAAACTTCTACCGATGGATACTGCTGTTCTTCCTTCTACCTTTGTGCTAACGCTACTGCTGGCTGTTGGCTTGTTTTTCTTCATCAAGGCTTCAGTCAAAGATCGAATCGAACAAGTCAAGCTGGCTTCCGAGAGCGCCCAAGAGTCACTGTTAAGCCAGTTACAAGAGTATTTTGCTTCTAGGGCTTACCGAGTTGCAGCCGTCGATGCCCCCAACTATAAAGTCACGTTTGAGGGTTTTGTCAGGCCGAGTTGGTTTCTGGCTATTTTTCTAACCCTGCTGAGTGCAGGCGGCACTCTGTGCTTGGGATTGGTTTTGGGAATGCTAGTTCCCCAGCAGGGTCAAATTTTCCTAGCTTTGGTACTGCTGTCCCCGCTGGCGGGGGTATTTTACTGGAAAAAAGCTGGACGAGCTGAGCAAGTCTCGCTCAAACTCGAATCAGTTGCTGAGTCGGGAAGCCAAACCAAGAGCTTTGTTACTGTCAGAGCTCACCGTGATGAACTAGCAGCCATGCAAAAAGCTTTAGATTTGAAACCGATAGATTAAAAGTTTGACGCGGAACGTTTTTTGATATGCTAGATGCCGTAGTTAGACTTCTAGCTGACAAACCGATGACTCAAGAGCGGCTCTCTCGTTGGCTCTTTTTTGATTGACAAAACAGTCAAAAAAAACCATTATCCTGAAAGTGCCAATTGTGGCGATCGCCCTTGGGCTGCGATCACGCCTGTTGCGATGGCTCCTTATACCCTAATTTCTAAGGACTTTTCGCAGAAATTTCAGTTGGCACTCTCCAGACAATGAGAACTCTCGCGCTTTGGTTAAAAGACTTAGAAAAACATTGCTGTCAATGTTTTGAGCTAAACATTTTGAGCTATGCGCGGGCCGCTGACACCACAGGAATTTTTTCCGTGGTAGCTTCCAACATCACCTTTAAGCTGGGAAACAAGAAATGGTTCTCTTCTACGTATTGGGCTCCAAATAAACCTTTTTCAGCCCAGAAGTATCTGTCAGTGGTATGCTCGTTACGCTTGACTAACAGCAAAGCTGGGGGAGCAATGCCTTCTGCATGGATGAACTTGCGAGCCGCTGTTACGGGTTTATCTTCGCCGCTCTCGATGCTATATTGAGGCACACACTCTAAAATTCTGCGTCCTTCTTGTCGGCGGCGACTCTTGCGTTTGCGTCTCCTGGCCAATTTCTTTACCTCCTCTGTGAGCAGACAGTATGAGCAGACAGGTTGTAATGATAGCTACCAAATCCGAGGCCAGTATATCCGTTCTAGCTCCAAAAATCAACTGTTTTTAATATATCGACATAATCTTAACATTCGTGCCGATCGACAAAAGTGTAGCGGTTGTGCTATGGTTGGCCGCAAGTTCCGGCAAGAGCCAAGCTTGGGGATCGGTGGAAGCTGCGCCGACGGCGATGCGGGGCAATTTGGGTTCATGAAAGCCCCATGCTTTTAACCTAGCTGCCTTCTATCAAAGGGAATAAATCTGAAATCGAGAAGTCTCTCATCAGTAATCGGCCGCCGATAATTTGTAATTTACTTAGAATTCCGTTAGATATCTTAATGTGGCGCTCATGTTAATGCCAGCCAGTTCAGAATTTGTCAAACTTTGCCGCTCGCAGGTAGCCATCGCCGTTAGTTTGGGAGCGAAATTCAGCGCGGTATACCTGACACAAGAGTTGGTAGAAGGCAGCGAAGCAAAGTTGGTGCCGATCGCAGTTTACCCAGAAACCTCAGCCGAATCGGAAGAAAATCAGGGGTTGAGGTTCCAATCTTCCGAAAGCTCGACAGTAAAACCGGTACCGCGACTGCTGGCGCCGCCTGTTGAGGTGGAAGAATCAACGGTAGGGGCGATCGCACCCGAACCGCTTCCGGGTAATGAGCGCACTTCCCATCAGTGCCAAGGCCCGGAGAATGTGTGGCAGCAACGCAGGCAAATTGTGACGCCTCTGATACACGAGGGAGCTGTAATGGGACTCCTAGTCAGCGGTCGGCAAGACAGGCCTTGGAACGAGCCAGAAGAGGCTCAAATACAACAAATTGCTCGCACCTTAGCCCTAGCCTGCATTTTAGACCAGCGATCGCAGTGGATGCAGCAGGAATTGGGTACGAGTCGGCAAATCCAGGCTCAGGTTTACGACACGATGCACAATTTGCTGCATCAGTTCAAAAGTCCGCTGACAGCGTTGCGAACTTTTGGCAAGCTGTTAGCGCGGCGGCTGGTACCGGAAGACAAAAACCGCAATGTGGCTTTTAGTATTGTCCGAGAGAGCGATCGGCTGCAAGAGTTGCTCGGCCAGTTCGATCGAACTGTTGACACCGGCGAAGCACATATAAAACTGCCATCGCGCACTTCAGAAAAAGCAATGTCCAATGTGGAATCAATCCGGCATTCTCCTCTGTCGCTGTCACCTGCGGTCAATTTGGAGGAATCCTGTTTTGTTACAGAAGTCTTAAAACCGCTGTTAACTTCCGCTGAGGCGATCGCATCTGAAAGGCATCTGAAATTGCTAGCCGACATCCCGGCGGATTTGCCGCCAGTCTCAGCGAACGATCGAGCTTTGCGCGAGGTTTTGAGCAATTTAATTGACAATGCTTTGAAATATACCCCGGCCGGCCGCCAAATTTATATTAAAGTAAGGTACAAAGCAGCGGATGGCGATCGGGCAGGATACAGCCAATTGCCTGCCATAGCAGTTGCCGTCAGCGACACAGGTTCCGGCATTCCTCCCCAGGATTTAGAGCATTTATTTGAGCGGCACTACCGGGGAGAAAAAGCGCAGACAGAAATTCCGGGTACAGGATTGGGTTTGGCGATCGCCCGCGATTTAGTCCGCCAAATGCAAGGAGAAATAGAAGTATTTTCCCCAGTCAATCCTGAATGGCTACCCTTTGCAGAAACTAATTTATTATATCCAACGGATCGTGGCACTACCTTTGTGGTTTGGCTACCAGTGAATAATTAACGAACTCCATTGCTTAGAGACATTTTTTATGAAACATCTGCCTTTATTCGATAAAATTCCCAAGTTATCAAATTCTTTAAAAGTTTTCAAGAAACACTTTTTGGGTGTACCCCTTTTAGCTTTTTTTAACATTCTGACTATTGTGATTTTGGGCGGGCTGAGCGTATACGCCAAATTTAACAACAAGGGACGCGGAGTTGAACGCCTATTTAGCGATCCTTTTAATTTCTGGCTCCCTTATGAAGGAATTCTAACCGGACTTTCCGAAGTTATCGGGTGTCTCCCAGTCGCAATTTGTGCATTTACTTTCGGAGTGTTGCGCCAAAAAGATCCGGGTAGTAGAGCGACGATATTCTTATTTTTTAGTGCTTTACTCCTGGGAGTTTTTTACCTGGATGACAGGTTTCGGATGACTTTGATTATGTCTCGGTTGGGAATATCTAAGAAATTAATTTATTTGTGTTATGGTAGTGCAGTTTTCCTTTACGGAGTTAAGTTTTGGCGATACATCAACACTACTCCTTACCTGCCATTAGTTGGAGCATTCATCTTGTTTGCTATCTCGCGGTTGGAGGATATTGTAAACACTCCAAATCAAGGACTACACGCGATTTTAGAAGATGGCACTAAATTATTAGGTCTAGTGAATTTAGCCCTGTATTTTTGGTACGTCTGTCATCATGAAGTTTGGCGGCATTTCCAGCAAAGCGAAAAGCGTTGATCGCCTCGATGGTATTACTACAAAAAAAGCCGTTGCTTAATTAGGGTATCACTAAGCAACGCAGGCGATCGCATAAAACCCAAATAATTTCTTTGATTGTGAGATGGCATGGGAAAATTAGCAAATTTTAGATAGTAAATTAATAATCGAAGAGAATGTCTGATCAACTTGTTGTCTGATTTAGAATAACAAAAAGTTTTTCGTTTCAAACGAGCTATCAGGATGTATTAATCTTGTATTTTCGCGCTCAACTATTGTCCTATATATACAGCATATTCCATGTAGATGTAGATCGCGATCAACCGGGTTTCGAGCAACAGAATCAGTAATGATGCGAGAACTCTAAAAAAAACCGTGAGAGCGCGGTGCAGCTTTAGACACGGCAATGCCAATCCCCTA
This sequence comes from Microcoleus sp. Pol10D4, assembly GCF_036701555.1. Taxonomy (NCBI): domain Bacteria; kingdom Bacillati; phylum Cyanobacteriota; class Cyanophyceae; order Oscillatoriales; family Microcoleaceae; genus Microcoleus; species Microcoleus sp. Pol10D4. The sequence goes on along the minus strand of NZ_JAUBRA010000013.1, from coordinate 48,379 downwards.
CGGGGATTGAGCCATCAGGGGTTTACTTCATAAACCTGTAATCTGCTCTAAGTTAGAAGAATATGGCTAAAGCCGCAGCGCCTATCCCGAACCCAGAAGGGGGGGACTTGCTGCGGGGAAAAATTCTGTCATAATTCCGATTAATGAGCAATTACCAATTAGCAATTACCCTGTTCTCATGCAACTGAAAAACAGTATATGATCAATTCAGCCCGATGAGTTTTCTAGGCATTCGCTACGGTGGCGATCTTAGTGGCTCTACAGATAGTCGGCAGATCAATAATAAACTGCGTTCCCTGCTCTGGCGTAGAAATACACTCCAATTGACCGCAGTGTTTTTCTATCAGAATTTTTCTGCTGATGGACAATCCCATGCCTGTACCTTTTCCTATAGGCTTAGTAGTAAAAAAGGGAGTGAAAAGTTTAGCACGAACTGTTTCTGTCATGCCCACACCATTATCAGAAATTGTTACCAGGATGTGGGAAGCCGAGCTACTGTTGTCATGCGAATTGCCGGGTACAACTTCAGTCCGAATCAAAATCTGGGGGTTAAAAACTGCACCATCTTCTCTACTTAGCCGCTCTTCTAAAGCATCTATAGCATTCGCTAAAAGGTTCATAAACACCTGATTGAGCTGACCGGCATAACAGTTCACAAGCGGCAATGCACCATAGTCTTTTATCACATTGATAGCAGGGCGATCAGACTTAGCCTTTAGTCGGTGCTGTAAGATCATCAAAGTGCTATTAATGCCTTCGTGGATATCTACTGATTTAATTTCAGTTTCATCCAACCGAGAAAAATTGCGTAGAGAGTGAACAATATTGCGAATGCGTTCGATCCCTAACTGCATGGAAGAAAGCAATTTTGGTAAATCATCTATGATAAATGGCAACTCTGCATCTTCTATTTCATGGATAATTTCTGCTTCTGGTTTCGGGTAATGCCTTTGATAAAGATTCAACATATTAATGAGTTCTTTAATATAGTCGTTGGCGTGGGACAGATTGCCATAAATAAAGTTAACCGGATTATTGATTTCATGAGCTACACCTGCAACTAATTGACCGAGACTAGACATTTTTTCACTTTGAACTAGCTGGAGTTGTGTTTCTTGGAGTTCTTTGACAAAATGCTCTAAGGCAACAGATTTTTGGTGTTCTTTTTCTTCACTGATACGGAGTGCTTTCTCTACTTGTTCGCGCCGCTCTATTTCAGACAGCAAATTCTGGCTTAGAGAAAAACTTCTCAAAGCTGTTAGCATGGTAGTGTATAGCTTTGATGTCGTTAATTCAGTTTTAGTTTTATAGTCATTAATATCGTAATTGATAATAATGCTTTTTTCAGGTACTTGTCCGGGTTGACCCGTGCGTAAAATAATTCGCACTAACTGATTGCCTAAAACTTCTCGGACATATTTAACAAAGTTTAAGCCAGCATCATCTGTTTCCATAATTACATCAAGTAAGATGATGGCAACATCAGGATTTTCTTGGATTAGCTGTTTAGCTTCACGAGCGGAGTAAGCATTAATGAAAGTTAAAGATTTATTTTCAAAAACAAACTTCCTTAGTGAAATTTCGGTAGCGGTGTGAACTTGAGCCTCATCATCTACAACTAAAATTTTCCAGCTTTCACTCAGTTTTTCTTCTGGGGTTTCATCTGCAAACAATATCTCGTCATCCGAGTCGATTACTTCGGCAAAGTATACTGTTTCTGGAGATGGTTGAGTTAACAAATCGTCAAAATCATTTTTCATTGCTGTACACCTTTATTTTTTACTAATGTTTAGGTTTGAAGTTAGAAAACCTGTTAAGAAAAAGGCAGAAGGGAGAAGAGTTACACAGCAACCTTTTCAGTCATCCTTATTTTATTTTTAATACGGTGGACTTACTTAGTTATCTTGGTTACACAATCGGAATTGGAACTCTACATTTATGAATCAATTTGCATGGGTAATTTAATAATAAACTTGGTTCCTCTTCCCACCTCACTTAGACATTCAATTTCACCTTTTAGTTTTTGGGTGACTAAATTGTAGACAATATGTAACCCTAACCCACTGCCACCTTGACCACGCTTAGTGGTAAAGAATGGCTCAAAAATTTTACTTAAGTTTTCTGGGGGAATACCTTTACCTTCATCGGCGTATTCAAACCTTAGCCGATTACCTTCTTGCTCCCAAGCAAAGATTAGTTCCCCAGAAATCCCTGGTTCGTAGGCATGAATCAGAGAATTGATTAGCAAGTTTGTCACAACTTGGGACAATGCTCCTGGATAAGAATCTATAGCAATTTTGCTATCTCCCTTAATTTTAAGCGAATGTTGGCTATTTTTCAACTTTGGTTTTAATTGTAATAAAATTTCATCAAGATAAGGTCTGATCTGGAAAGTACGCCGTTCTTCGCTAGAGCGATCTACTGCTACTTGTTTAAAGCTTTGAATCAAGGCTGCCGCCCGATCTAGGTTAATTAGAAGTGCCTTACTGCTTTGGGTAGCAATATCGACAAACTCTTCTAAATCCGATCGCTTCATTTTGCCACTTTTATAAATAGATGCAAATTCTGTAGTATTTTCTGCCAAAGCTGAAGCAACAGTGACACCCACTCCGATGGGAGTATTAATTTCATGGGCAACACCAGCAACTAATCCTCCCAGAGATGCCATTTTTTCAGATTCGACTAGCTGAGTTTGGGTGGCTTTTAAAGCCTCTAAGGTGTTCGATAATTGTTGAGTACGATCGCTCACTAATTGCTCTAAGTTTTGATTAAAATCCTGTAAATTTTTGTAAAGTTGAGCATTCTCAATGGAAATAGCAATTTGGGCAGATAAAAGTTTTAACAACTCAAGGCGATCAGTAGTAAAAGCCCCTTCAGTCAGGTTATTTTCCAAATAAAGAATGCCAGTCAGCTTACCTTGGTGCAGCAGAGGAGTGCAAAGAATAGACTTCGGTTGAGTAGCTGCAATATAAGGATCGCGGGTAAATTGTCCCTCTTGAGCCGCATTATTTAACACCACATTTTCCTGAGTGCGAATCACATAATTGGCGATCGCACTTGCAAGCAAAGGAGAGCCCCCAGAAGCTGCTATCGGATTGAGAGGAAGCGATTGCAGCACACTAACTTCATCCTCCTGCACCGAACCTTCCGCCTCTAGCGCCCAGTTTCCCCCTTTTTCTAAAATCAAAAAACCTTTTTGCGCCCCCGCATTCTCGATCGCAATTTTCATCAATCTTTCCAGCAACCTACTCAAAACTATTTCACCCGAAATTGCGAAAGAAGCTTTCATCACCGTAGCTAAATCTAGCGTCTCACCCAAATTGTTGCTAGTAGTCGCCGTCGTAGTGCGATTAACTTTAGTTTGAGTAGTTGTCTTCCCTGAAGTTCTCGCGATTAATTGAGGATATTTTTCCTCCAAACTCTCAACTTTACGTTTAGCACCCCAGTATTGGTAGCCATAGTGGGCCTTAGTCAAATAGATTTGGGCAAATTCTTCTTTATCTTTCCCCAACCAGAACTTAGCAGCAAGAAACGCCGCCAGCGCTTCATTCTGAATAAAATCACCCTCTCTAGCCTCAGCTATCGCGCGATCGTACAAATCCATCGCCTCTAAATCTCGACCTGAAATTCTCGCCATTTCTGCCGCCACTAGCGATAATTTATGTAAAAAACTTTCCGAGCAGTTATCCGCCCAAACTTTGATTTGTTTCTGATTAGCTTCTAATTGCAGCCAGTAATCTTGTCGCTCCGATTCAGAAACCTCTGAATACAGAGCCGTTAAAATCAGACAACGGTAAAAATAATGGTGAGCACTAGAAATATGACCCATCAAATAATCGATCAGCTCTGCCGCGCGATCCGATGCTTCTAGCGCCTCACTATACTGTTCGTAAAGATAGAAAGTCTGCGCCTTTAAAACATAAAACTCGCACAGCGCCGCCATACTTTTACGGCTGTGGAAATTTGCTAAATGCTCTTTTTCGCTAATTTCATCCTCTTCGCCCATCAAATTTAAAATTGCTATCTTATTAGCAATGATAATATCAATCGCCCAGAAATTTTTAGTTTGCTCGCAAAAATGGAGCGACTTGCCAATATCTTCCAAGAGATTATTCAAATTCATGCCCTGGAAGAAATAGGTAATAGTTTGAAACATCCGGTTATAACCCGTCCATTGCAAATTGCCCGATTGCAAGCCAACTTTATAACCTTCGTTATTAATTTCCGCCGTAGTTTTGAGCGGTCTCACCCAGCAGTTTAAGTAATTGGCAAATATCACACTATCTTGGCAGTTTTGAGACAAGTTATTTGAATTTTCGCTCAGAGTCAGAGCGAGTCTGCCAAACTCATAAGCCGATTGGTAATCCCCTAAAATTGAATTCAGGATAATTCCATAACATGAATAGCAGTAAGACCCTCCCGCTACAAAACCGTACTTGAGAGAAAGGTTAATCGCTTTGATTACAGTCAACTTCCACAGTTCTTGAGATGAAAAGAACGTTAGCGGTCCCATGTTTCCCAATAATTTCATAGCCATTTGTTGAGCAGGATCTTGCATTTTTTCGGCATGAATTAATGAAGCAATTTCTTGGTTTGCCAAGTTGGCTTTAGCTGCCGCCATTTCCGCATTAACCGCCTCGCTTAAATTATCTTCAGCCAAGTCTATGCCCAGCAAGTGAAGGGCTTTTAGTCCAGATTGAACTGCTGCTTCATATTTACTCAGCAGAGTGTACTGCACGATCAAAATGTTGTATATTTCGGCTTTTTCTAGCTCAGATTTTGCCTGGGCAAATGCCACTTCTATTAAAGCTTCTGATTCTTCAAAATTGCCGTTTAAATATTCTGCCTCTGCCAGCTCCTTATGAAATGTAAAAGCTAGTTCGTAGGATTCTTGCCAAATATCGCCCGGTAAAATTTCTCGACCGAATTTTAAGTAGTCTCTGGCAGCAGCATAAGCCGTTGCATCTTTGGCTTTGCGAGCGGCTGTTAAATTTAAAATAGCTAGTTCAATTTTCTCGTGATCATCAATGATTAAAGTCCGACCCGAATTCAAATGATCAGCAATTTCAAAAATTCTTTCGGCTCGTCGCTCAGGAGAAATATTTGCCAGTAACAGACGACCAATTTGTAGGTGAATTGCTGTTTGCAGTTTTGAGTCAATTAAAGCGTAACCTGACTGTTGCACGCGGTCATGCAAAAATTTATAAGTAGTAATTACTAAGTCTGAGTTAATTATTTCTGATTCGCTAGCACCTAACTCAGAAGTAGCTAAGATTAATCCCTCTTGGATGGCTGGCAATAGTTCTTGAAAGGTGGCTACCCAAGATTTCTCGTTAATAATTGAAAGAGTGTTTAAGTCAAAACTATTACCCACGCAAGCAGCCAAACGCAACACTTGCTGAGTTGATGCGGGCAGTCTTTTCAATTTTCCTAGCATCAATTCAATGACGTTATCAGTAATACCTACTGATTCAATTTCTGATATATTCCAATCCCAGTTTCTTTTTTGAAAGTTGAATTTCAGCAGGTTTTCTTGATAGAGAGTTTTGAGAAACTGATTGACAAAAAAAGGATTACCTTGAGTTTTATCGAGAACTAACTCGGCGAGGGGGAGGGCTGATTTTTGGTCTTTACGCAGGGTATCAGCAATTAAGTTAACTATGTGGTGAAGGTGTAAGGGAGCTAAAGTAATTCGCTCGATTCTTGCACCTTGATTTTGCAGCTCATCCACAGTCATCATTAAAGGATGAGATGGGTTAACTTCGTTGTCTCGATAAGCACCAATTAGAAATAGATAGTTGGTTTGCTCATCTGCTATCATTACTTGTAGCAATTTCAATGTGGCGGCATCAGCCCATTGTAAATCGTCGAGAAAGATGACTAAGGGATAGTCAACTGAACAAAAGACGCGGATGAATTTTTGAAATACTAAATTAAAGCGGTTTTGTGCTTCTGTAGCGCCTAATTCTTGTACGGCGGGCTGTTGGCCAATGATTAATTCTACTTCAGGAATGACATCGACAATGATTTGACTATTAGCGCCAACGGCTGCTAATATTTTTTCTTTCCAGGTATTTAGTTGATTTTCGCTTTCTGTTAAGAGTTGCTTGACTAATGATTGAAAGGCTTTGACAACGGCGGCGTAAGGGATATTTCGTTGAAATTGGTCGAATTTTCCGGCTATAAAATAACCTCTGGCTTTAGTAATTGGTTTATAAACTTCTTGTACTAAGGCGGATTTTCCAATGCCAGAGTAACCGGATACTAGCATCATTTCGGTGCTGCCTCTGCTGACTCGCTCAAATGCTGCTAATAAGGTTTCAACTTCTGTTTCTCTCCCGTAGAGTTTTTGAGGTATCTGAAACTTATCTGTAATATCTTTTTGGGCGATCGCAAAATCAGCAATTCCTCCCGTATTTTTTAATTGTTCTAGGCATTCTTCTAAGTCAGCGATAATTCCCCAAGGGCTTTGATATCTGGCTTCAGCGGTTTTCGCTAATAGCTTCATCACAATATCAGAAACAGCTTTAGGAATTTCTCGATTGATTTGATGGAGCGGTACTGCTTGTTTAGCAATGTGACAGTGGATTAATTCCATTGCATCGCTGTAATCCCAGGGCAATTGCCGCGTTAGCAGTTCGTAAAAAGTGACTCCTAATGAGTAAAAATCAGTGCGGTAGTCGATCGCTCTGTTCATTCTGCCTGTTTGTTCCGGCGATATATAGCTAAGAGTGCCTTCTAAAACATTAGGATTTTTTAGGGTAGGATTTTCGCGCTTTAAAACAGTAGAGATGCCAAAATCTATAATTTGAACTCGCCCTGTGGTTGAGTTAATAATAATATTGCTGGGATTGATATCTTTATGAATAATTTTATGTCGATGAATTTCACCTAAAGCCCTGGTTATTTTAATAGCTGTTAATAAAAACTCTTCTAAGGTAAGTTGGTGAGAAGCCAATAAGAGCTTTAATGAGTCTCCACCACAATCCTCGAAAATGATAGCCAAACTGTTATGGTATCTTTCTAAGCTGTAGGTTTTAGGCACACTTTCTAGGTGAAGATTGTGTGTAATTTCGTATTCCTGCTTGTATCTGACTAACGAAGCTGGCATCGGATAATCTTGTTTGAGAAATTTGAGAATTACCGGTTGGTTGTCTTGCTTTCTCAGTCCCCGGTAAACTATAGAATTATTACTTTCATGGATCTGGTTGGTAATGTCGTAGCCCGGTAAGTTAATCATTCTTACAGCCTCTTGTAAGTATTAATACTCAATTATTAGTTTAAAAATTGTTAATTAATTAAGTAGATGTATCCTCTAATACATAATATTATCTGAAAAATTAAGAAAAACTTAAGTTTCAAAAGAAAAGTTATTTTTTATTAACATATCTTCAAAATAAGACGGCTAAACATTCCGGTCAGGAGTACGATCGCTCCACAGTTTCCTGCAAAATCCGGCAAAACAGAGTGAAGTGCGATCGCCCTTAGTCTTCATAGGAGATTTGGGCGTTGCATAATTAGAGTATAAATAGGGCGAATCACCATGCAATCAAAGCGAGTGCAAATTAACCCATATCCGTAAAAACACTAAGAAAAAAGGAAAACAGAACCACATTTGTGTCAAATGCGATGTCAATTTATCGCTGATGATGAGCCCCACGCCTTATTACAGCGAGAGTGTGAAACCCGAATGCCTAAAAATGTATGTCAATAGTATAGGTTTTCGGGCAATTAACGAATCAAGGGAGTTTATCACACCACCCTAATAACTTCGATAAGACTTGTGGGAAAACTCCATTACCAAGGATTGCCAATCATTGTAAAGGCGGCCCAATAATAAGGATGCAAAAGCACTCGATCGCCCCGCGTCGCAATTTCCGGAGGCAAAATTAGACTCATAGAGAGCCCTTCGACTCGCAACATCCCGTCTTGAATCCGCACGCGCCCCCGCAGCATCTCCAATTGCGCGCGCCGCAAAGCCTCCGCTTTAATCATCAAATTGCCACCGCGTCTGGGGGCGCGCAACTGCCGATAAAACTCAGTCATCAGCCCCAAAGTCCCCTCATCGCTGACTTCCCACAAACTCGCTAAAGCGGATCTAGCACCGCTAGCTACCGCCAAACCCGCAAACCCCAACTCCGCCTCTTCGTCGCCCAAAGCGGTACTGCACGCGCTTAAAACTAACAGATTCACCGGCGGTTCATTCCAGCGCAACTGTGGCATTTGATCCAGGCGCAATTTAGTATCCCACAACTGAATGTAAGAATTTTTCGGTTCCCCAGGCTGGAATTCGCTGTGAGTTGCTAAGTGAATGATGCCAAAAGGTCGATTTGCCCGCTGAGCTTGCAAATTTCCCAGAGTAAAATCTTGATTCAAAAATAATTTTCCTTCTGAGGGCGGCGCGATCGACTCTAACTCCACTGGTACGGCTGGTAATGGCGCTTTATCTTCAAATACCGACGCCCCCATTGCCAAAATTTCATCATCCGCAATATTGTCGTAGCCGATATCAGTTAAACTCAGACTCGGCATCACGCTAATGCTGTATTTCTCCACTAAAAAGCCTTTGCCGTCGTGAAGGGCAGCAAACGGCACACTCCGCAAACCTGCTGCCGGAATTACAATTAAATTGTCAATTTTTAAAGCTGTCAATTCTGCAGCAACTGGTGCAATTAACCACCGATAAAGTTTTTGCGCCGTATCCAAATAACTAATGCTGCTTCTTTTTCGGGGATTAGTTATTTCGCTTTGCAGGGCGTCGGCTAGTTGCAACACCTGCCACCGCGTTGTCGCCGGAACTACAACGCGCATCGGTTGAGCGTTAGCTGTGACTAACACTAATTCTAAATACTCCCCGTTAGGAACATCGGGAATTTCTTGGCCCTGCGGCGACAACCTCTGGGCTAACTTATCTTCTAAGGGGCGAGGGGGTTCGGAGGTGAGTTTTTTTCTCACAGGCAATAGATTAGATAAATCCCGACTTGCCACCAGCAGTGAACCATCTTCTTTGGCTGCGGCTGCATCCGATCTCCTGAGCCAATTCATATAAATAATTGCAGATTTTGCCCCTGTAATTTGTTCGTTTTTGCGAAGAGTTTCGTAAATTACCGATAGATTAGTAATCGGCTTTCTTGGGGGCAACTCCAGATACTTTTCGTACTCGCGAGTAAAGGTTTGTTCAAATTCTAAAACTCCCGAACCTGCCGCATCTAATCTGCGAGAAGGAGCGAAAATATCCTGGCTCATTGGGGAATTTCTGTCTCGATTGGGCGATCGCAATTCTACTTGCAAAGATGCAGGAAATGACAGCGCCGGATCGGGATTTACGGACTCTAGAGGCGGTTCGGGAATTGGTGCGGGAATTGGTGCGGGAATGGGTTCGGGAATTGGTTCGGGAATTGGTGCGGGAATTGGTGCAGGAGTAGAGGGCGCGGCCGGTGTAACTAGGGAAATCTGATTTGGTAAACTTCCTTGGGTGTAAGTTTGTCCAAAAGAAAAAGTGGGCAAAATGGCGTTTCCCCCGCCAGCATTAATGCTTCCCAGGGTTCCATTGTCGATCGCGCCGCCAACTACAAAAGGTCGATCGATACCGCCTCCGTGGCGAATTGCGATCGCCCCCGCCCCCGCACCTCCGGCAGTAGAAATACTCGAAGAATTGCCCGATATATCGTTGAAAACATTGTTCGAGCGAAACAAACCGAGGGTTGTCACATCAACGCTGCCACCAGTGCCACCAAGGCCACCTTGAGCATTGATAAAGCCCAACTGAATGTTATCAGTCGCGTTCAGGGAAACGCCTCCGCCGTTGCCGTTTGAAGTGCTGCTGGAGTTGATATCTAGAGCCGAAATGCCCGCTTTCGAGATGACATCAATATTTCCGCCGATCGCCCCCGAAGCGTTCAAAGCTCCGGCAGTTAAAGGCCCAGCATTGGTTTGGAGAGCGATCGCGCCTCCTGTTCCCGTTGCCGATGACGAGTCGATCGCGCCTGCTGCAACAGTATTTCCCTCAACCCGAATCCTCCCACCGTTCGAGGTAATATTGCCCGTCCGAACCTCGCCGCTTCCTTGCAGATTCACGCTGCCGCCATCCGTCCTTAAATTACCCTCTAAGAGGACATTTTCTGCCTTGATATCGGCTCCCAAAGCGGCCGTGCTGTCCCCCCCGAAGCGAGCGGAATCTCGCGCGTTAACGCTCAAACTGCGCGCTGTAATTGTGGAAGCAGCCGTCACGCTAGCAGCGTCAGCCGAGAGCTGGCCCAACCTCTGAGTTTGACCGACTAGGCCGCCAAAAGTAATGTTGCCGCCAGCGCGCAGCGTCAAATTATTAGCCCGGCCCGGCGTGCTGTCGAGGCTATTGGCAAAAGTGATATTGCCGGTAGTGGTGGCTAGGGCGGCACTGCGATCGACTGTGACGTTACTATTGAAAGTCATGTCGCCAGATGTCGCAATATTGCCCGATACCTCGGTACTGCCGGCGTTGACAGCCAAACTCGCCAGCGGTGCAGTTTGACCGACTGTAGCGCCGAACAGCACTCGCCCAGCGTCAAGTCTCAGGGCGTGAGATCCGTCTAGGCTACCGGAGAACAGAATGTTGCCGGTAACTTCCGTGCTCAAAGCCACGTCAGCATTGAGGGATGCGTTTCCTGTGAAAGTGAGATCGCCGCCGGATGTCGCAATGTTGGCGTTGAGATCAGTTTGAGGCGCGTCGAGAGTCAAGCTAGCGCTGCCGCTTGTACTCAGGGGATTGTTGATCGCGATCGAGCTGCCTTGAAGTGTTAGCGGGCTGTTGAAGGTAATGGGTGCGACGATCGCGATCGACTCGCTGCTACCGTTTTCGCGCCCGATCGCGATCGAGCCGAAATCCCCCGCCAAAGCGCCGAGATCCGTTGCCGTCAAGTCCAAAATGCCCAAAATATCGCCGGTGCCACCGATCCGAATTGCTCGGCTGTCGTTGGGCTGCAAGCGAATTGTTCCCCCCGCACTGCTGACAGAATTGCTGCCGCCTCTGAAGTCAATACCGTTAGCAGTGATAGCGATACTGCCGCCGTTAGCATTGAGTCCGCCCAGAGAGATGCTGCTGGCGAAAATGTTGATGTTGCCACCTTGAGTCTCGATTAAATCCTTGGGGTCATTGACAACAAACACTCCGCCCGATCTAAATGTTACGGTGTCTCCGGTTCTCGCTTGCAGGGAAAGTTGGTTATCGGGTAAGTCTTGGAGGGTGATGTAGCCGGGGGTTTCTATAACCACGTTGCTGCCGGCTGCCATCTGTTCCAACTGTACTTCTGAGATCGATGTTTCATTGGGTTCAGGTGCCGATGCGAGTTCCCCGCCAGATGGCGCGCTGGTGTCGCCGTTACCGCTGACGATCGTAATATTTGCCGGATCGAGCCACAAATTGCCGATCGCACCGTTAGTCGCGCGGGTATCGACCTCTCCTTGGAAAGTTAAAGCATTTTTGCCGGAAACTTCTACTCTGCCGCCGTTACCTGCTGCAGTGCCGCCGCGAGCACTAATATTGCCCAAGAAGCGAGTTGTATTGTCTGACCAAATTACCGCAGTGCCGCCATTGCCGCGGTCGATCGCGTTTGCTGCGATCGTAGAATCAGGACTAACATAAGTTACCTGGGCGTTTGGCACTGGTTCCATCCCCTGGAAACCGCCTCCGACGCGCACAGTACCTCCGCCGTCTGTCCCGGAAGCATCGATATTTGCGCCGAAGAGTCCGACTTTTTCTCCTAAAATATTGACTGTGCCGCCAGCATTCCCAGAAGGGCCAAATACATTTACAGAACCAGAGACGATCGCACTTCCCCCATTTATCCCCACTGTTTGGCCGCTAGTCAGTACCAATTGACCTTGTGCGTTAGTCGTTAAACCTGTGGCTGACGCTACGCCGGGGCCTGTTAGCAACTGAGGCAAAGAAACCGGGGCGATCGCCGATTGTTCTGACTGCAAAGACGGAGTAATTTCTAAACTTAATAAATTGCCAGCTTGACTGATACGGACTGCATTTTCTCCCGGAACAGCAGCCACAGTAATTTGACCGCCTGGAGCCGATAATTGTCCTGTATTAATAACAGTGCCACCGAGCAAAGTTAAACTTTGCCCGCTACCAACTGCCAAGTTTCCTGCATTGACAATTGCCCCCACTTGTGAGTTATTAAAATTAAATTGATTGGGATTTCCCACTAAAGCTTTGTAATCATTAATTCCGGCAGAATTGAACCAGTTATCGCCGAACCCAATACCTGTAGCAGTTGTCGCGAAAAAAGACCCCGGCACGTTTAATCTAGCATTTTGACCGAAGACAATTCCCGCCGGATTCATTAAGAATAAATTTGAGTTGCCGCCGCTTACAGAAATCAGACCGTTAATGACGGAAACATCCCCGCCGGAAATCCGCCCTAAAATATTTTGAATATTTGGATTAGTTAGAAAATTAGCGATTTGACCTTCGCTGAGATTAAACTGACTGAAGCTGTGAAACAGATTGGCCCCGTTTCCTGACAGTTGTCCGCCACTAATATCTGTACGGTTTTGCTCGGACTGAACAACAGTATTTGTGCCGTCAGTAGCGGGAACGACAGGTTGCGATCGCACTGCTAGCGGTAGCAGCCAAAAACCTAATGTCAAAATTAGAGCAGAACGAAAATAGGTCATTAGTCATTAGTTATTAGTCATTAGTTATTAAGCTGTTGCGGCATTTAAATTGTCTGTCAAAAAACAATCAAAGTCTTGTGGGGAGTAGGAGTTGGGCCTCCCGCCCGCCTCGAATATGCAATTTAAATGCGCGACAGCTTAGTCATTAGCCAGAAGGAAGAAAGAAGAGGTTCGAGGGAAGTCAGAAAAGCCAATTGCCTATTGCCAATTCTCTATTACCAATTCCCTGTTTTGCCCATGCCTCATGCCCCATGCCCCATGCCCCATTCTAATCTCTTATCGTTTTGATTTTTTTTGAGCTGTAATGTTCCGCCAAAGTGCCAATAAACTTAAAAAGGTCGATCGAACACCGCCACCGCCGGGGGTCGATCGTACTCCAAAACCACCCGTTGCCAGAATGTGGGAAATTCAATAAAAATTTTGTATTGATCTGTAACAAGTGTATTGACAAAATCCCCCCAGAGTCCTATGATTGGAGCACTGATTGGGTGGGAAAGTAAAAACCCACACAATAACTGGCTCCTCTAATAAAGTTAAAAACAAAATATTGATGCTTTTAGAGACCAACCATGCAAACTCCAGCTTTCCCATTTCTAACTGAACAAATAGTAGAGCGGATATTTTCGTCAGGCGAACTGACTCGCGATGACAGACAGCGAATTCAGTCAATGCTCTTAAATGAGTCGATCGGCGAAAATGAATTGAGCTTAATTGAAAGAGTCATGGAAGGCGTAGTCAAGGGAATCCTTGACGTGATGAATTAGTTGATAACGGGCGCGAACATATCTAAATGTAGGGTGCGCCGAGGCACACCTTACCCTAATTTTAAATAAAATCGAAAATCGAAAATTCTGTCACCGTTCTAAAAATCATCATTCGGGCCGTAATCCGGGCCCTCATCCGAGCTAGTATCACGACGCACAAGTTCAGAAGGAGGCCTATCGTTACTCCAGGCCCACCACACGGAATCGCACTGGCAGCGGTAAAATTCTTGCCACTTGCGGCGGTTGAACTCGGTGTATACTGGCGATCGGCGATTAATCCAGACCTCAGTGGCATCCGTACAGCTAGCACCGCACTTGGGACAGCAAAACTCATTAGCGTGAACCGCCGTCGCAGTCCATTCAGGAGGATGTGGAGCAAAAGCTTCCATGTGTTAGAGTTTCTATCTAAACTGCTGGTAATTAAGGCAAATCAAGGCTTGCTAAAGATCCGCAGAGTTCGGAATGACCTAAGCAATGACATAAGTACGCTGTTGAGTGCGTAATTTATCTGCCCGTTATTTTTTTTAGCATTTGCCGTCAGATGAATAGTATAACTGATGTGGTGCAAACCGTCGATCGGCATTCTCAAGTATTTCAAGGACTAGGCTCATGTCTATCTACAATCTTATCTCGTTTCTGGGCATTTTTGGCTTATGTGCGATCGCCTGGGTTTTTTCAGAAAACCGCAAAGTTCAGTATATACCTTGGCGCGTCATCATCTGGGGCATTGGCCTGCAATTAGTCTTAGGATTTTTAGTATTCCTGTTCCCCCCAACTCGCATCGCCCTAGAGTGGTTTACTAGCTTACTGGATGGAGTATTCACCGCTGCTGACGCTGGAGCGAGGTTTGTATTCGGGAGCAATGTTGTACCCATACCTGGTAAAGAGCCGGCAGTTAATTTAGGATATATTTTTGCCTTTCGAGCTTTACCGACAGTCATCTTTTTTTCTGGCCTCATGGCCTTGCTATACAACATCGGCGTGATTCAAATTGTCACCGAACTTTTTGCCAAAATATTTTATACGACAATGCGGTTGAGCGGCGCAGAAGCCCTCAGTGGCGCTGCTAATATTTTCGTAGGAATTGAAGCGGCAATTGTCGTCAAGCCTTATTTGCCCAAAATGACTCGTTCGGAAATTTGTGCAATCCTCTCTTGCTGTTTTGGGACTGCCGCTTCTTCAACTTTAGCAATTTACGTTAGTTTCCTCAAGCCAGTTTTTCCAAATATTTTAGGGCATTTAGTTTCAGCCTCAATTATCGCCATACCCGCTTGTTTTGTCCTCTCCAAAATCTTAGTACCAGAAACAGGCGTGCCGCTGACAATGGGCGGCATTCCCAAGGAAGAACGGCAGCCTAAAGGTCGCGAGTTTGTGGGCGAAGAAATTTCCGAAATGGACGGCGAAGAATTCAAACAAGAGACTGTAGGGGGAGAACCCATTGAACGAGTCAGCCCTTTGGATGCAGCGATAATTGGTGCATTGGACGGTGTAAAAATGGCGGTAGCCATTGCCGCTGTTTTGATTTTAATCTTAGGCTTAGTTTCCTTAATTAATCAATTCTTTGGCTGGCTGGCAATTTTGCCAGGCCCCATTGGTGGCTTTTTCAAAGTTGTCACCTTAGCAAACATTATGGGAGTTTTATTTTATCCCCTGACGCTATTAACAGGAGTCTCCATTGACGACTCTTGGCAAGCATCAGTAATCATCGGTCGCAGGCTATTAGAAACAGCGATTCCGCCCTATCAAAGTTTAGCAGAAGCGGGGGCAAAAGGACTGGTGAGCGATCGTACAGTTTTAATTGTCAGTTACGCCCTTTCCGGCTTCGCCCACTTAGCCTCCGTCGGCATATTTGTCGGCGGTACGATCGCCCTAATTCCATCCCGTCGCAAAGACATTTCCGAACTTGGTTGGAAAGCATTATTTGTCGGCACTTTAGCGACAATGATGATCGCTTGCATCGCGGGAACCTTCGACACCGGAGACGCCAGCATTTTAGGCGCTAAAACAGCCCCTGCTGCCCCACTAATAGCCCCTGATTCTCCGAAACCGCTGCCATCCCCAAACGCTAATTCAAAGCCGTCAGTTGCCCCAGAAATTGCCAGCCCGAAGCCTTCGGCTAATACCCAAAAAGCGTCTCCCAGAGATCAAGAATCTCCCTCTCCCGCATCCAAGAAAAACCCTTAATTATCTTCTATGGACTTGTAGGGGCTGGTTTTTCCAACAATATTTAACTCCCGTTAAAAATCTTGTAAACCCGCCCCCGCACAACCAATAATCTAGATTAACTTTGATTTGCATCAGCTCAGTTATGGACACGCTCAAACCAAAGAAACCGGGTTTTTCATCAAATCTGTGGTTGTCACAAAGTATGCTCGCAAAAACCCGGTTTCTGGCCACCCGTGCATCAGATTGCGATTTGCCCTTGGGTGAGTGAGGGCGGGTTTTAGAGATTGTAGGTTTTAGACAATTATGGTTGGTGAACCCGCCCCTACAAGCCCCTGATGGATGTTGTTGTTTTTTATGCCGATGCAAGCAATTCCCAATTCCCAATTACCAAAATTTATGAATCCCGATCCAGAAATTCGCCGCCTGTTAGATGTGATGCCCGCTTCCGGCCGCATGATGTGTAAAATTATTAATAAGCCCCAACAATCAACGGTAATTGACTGCGATTTTCCTTTACCTTGGAATCAATATCGCCCGATTTATATTAATTTTGATTTGTGGCGGCTGCTATCTAAGCCGCAGCGGGATTTACTGCTATTGCGGAATGTAAGTTTTCTGTGCAGTTTTAAGTGGTTTAAACCGGATATTTATCAAGGTGCGGCTCTGGCGGGAATTGTCGGGACTGTTGTAGAATTGTTGCAGGGAGATGCGATCGGCACTGCGATCGCGGGCGGTTTGACGGGACTCGCCATGACTCGAATTTGGCGCGACAACCGCAGTTCCCAAGTAGATTTAGATGCTGACGAAGGGGCGGTTAGAGTCGCGGGAAGGCGTGGTTACAAGGAAGCGGAAGCGGCCGGACATTTGCTTGGGGCGATCGAGGCTGTGGCGCAAATTGAAGGGCGCAGTTTGGATTTTAATGAGTTGATTCGGTGTCAAAACTTAAAGGCAATATCGGGTATTTCGGCCGTGGGCGTGCCCGATAGTGTCAGGCAAGAGTGAAAACTACTTTCTTCCTACCATAAGAATATAGAAATTTCGGCTTTACCAAGTTGTGTCGATACTTGATAATTGAATCCGGTGATCGCGACTAATCACTGGCACGTTAAGATACAAAGCAGAAGCAGGGATTATGCGATCGGGCAAATCGGGAATTTGCGCTCGACCCATCTATCCCCTAAGACTTACCTATGACCTAGAACAATGATAAACTTGATATTCATACCCATCCACCGCAGGCAAATCGCGCGATTCAAGCTGACATTTCTGTGCTTCTAGATTCACAGGTGCGCGAAAATTAACCAACCACAAATCAAGCGGGCGTTCTAATTGACTGAGTGTTTTGTCAAGAGTCCCTGCCGCTATTTCCGGCCCCTCCCTTCTCTGATTAGCCAAAAGAAACAGCGGAGAATCAAAGGCTTTAACGTCCTCCTTCTTCCCTTTTCCTTCTTCCCTCTTCCCTCTTCCTTCTTCCTTCTTCCTTCTTCCTTCTTCCTTCTTCCTTCTTTCCCATTCCCACCCTATCCCCATCAACTCTCCTATTTCTACATGAGTTTTTTGAGTAGTGGCAATTAACACGGGAACTTTCGATACTTCGCGGATAATCGGAATTAAAAGGTCGGGTTTGTAATATTTGCGATAGCCGAGATTGGAATTTACTGTAACACCGCTAAAAAAACCCATTACTAAAATTAGCAGAACTGCTTTTTTGCCCGGAACTTCGATCGCCCGTAAATTAAACGATTGACTTTTTACTGTAGGTGTGTTACAAATAACCGCCAAGGTTGCTCCTAAAAGCAATATCACCCCCGGAAAGTAGACGAAATTGTATCGTGCGCCGCGTGTGAGGTCAATGCCGAGAATATATGCAAAGCTGAAAAATAGGAAAATTGCTCCTATCACAAATCCGCCGAAAGTAACAGTACCTAAACGAGTATCTGGCGTTGTTAAGGAATTTTTAAAAGCGCTAAACAGGATGGGAAGCACCAATATAAAAAATATTGTCATTGCGATCGCCGATGCTACTACTACTACCAAATTTGGTGATTCCACCGGCAGCAGAGAGATGACAGTGATCCATCCAGCTAAAGCTTGAAAAATCGGCGCGATCCAATTTAAAAATGTGCGATCGCCGCTGACAATCCAATTAGTTAGTTCGCTACCGTATTTATTTGACAAAAATACCGGCAGCCAAACTAAACCGCCCGCCAAAGTGCCGATCGCTACTGCGAAAAGCCGCCAAAGAATTTGAAATTGCCAAATATTAGGCTGCTGGCTGTTGTCAATTGGCAGCTTTCCATGAAACTGCATCCAGATTACAGCAATTAATGCTATTGCTTCCGCACACAAAGTCAGTGCAAAAAAGTAGTGAACCGCAATCCCTAAACAATTAACAACAACCCACAGCAGCACCGCCCAAATAGGCAGGGGAGCGCGCTGTTGCAGCTTTTTTGCAGCTAATGTGAGGCAAAAAAGAGAGGCAATAACTAATAAAATTCCTAAAGTGTAATGGCGAGCTTCTTGAGCGAGATAAATGCCGTAGGGAGAAACTGCCATCATCGCGGCCGCACATTGACCGACTAAACGAGAACTAAAAGCGAATTTGCCTACAAAGTAGATAGCGGGAACTGAAATCACGCCCAATAAAGCAGGAAGAGCTCGCCCTATCCAAACTAAACTATCCTCGGTAGGCCCAAACAACCGCATCCACCAGTGGGCGAGCATAAAATATACTGGTGGATGGTTGCTTTCTAGCAACAAATTGCGGAGCACGTCGGCGGTGTCAGCATCCGGGCGCAATTGTAGGGGTTGTAATAATGTAGAAAGGTCGATCGCGCGATCGATCGGCACCCCGCGAAAACTGTTGCCCAAACTAAAAACTAGGGTCGAAAACTCGTCCGTCCACAGCGGTTTCGAGTCCAAATTGGCAAAGCGCAAAATAAAGGCGATCGCAGTCCACAGCAATAGCAACAACAGTTGTTTGTTCTTAATCATTAATTCAGTCAATCGATTTTAGATTTTAGATTTTAGATTTTAGAATTGAAGCATTGACCCCACGGATAAATCCGGGGGCTTGTATCCTAGATGCTTTCGGTCATTCAAAGGCATAGGGCAGGAGACCAATTTGTCATTAGCCATCAGTCATTTTATCCATTATCAATTACCTATTACCCATTTCCCATTACCTACTTCACGTCCGTCACCCGCCAGCTCAGCTTCATATTTATCCAGAAATTCCACATAGTCACAGTCGCGATCGCAATCAACTTAGCCAAATACTCGTTTACCTTAAAAACATTAAACAGCACATTCACCAGCAGCACATTCATAATCAAGCCAATCAAACAAATCACATTAAATTTCAACAGCCGTTTCAAGCGCTGGCGCTTTCCCGGCTGCTGCCTAGAAATATCACCAAAAGTCCATAAATCGTTCCACAAAAAATTATTGATAATTGCCACTTCAGCAGAAAAGATTGCACTGCGAGTCAGCCCCAAACCGAGGACAGTCCGCAGCAGGTAAAAAACTCCCATATCCACAAAAACGCCGCTGAAACCAACCACACCAAACCGCAGGAATCGGCCCATCGGCCAGCGGGCAAACCGCAACCGAAGCAAATGTCGCAAATAGTCAATATACTGTTTCCAGGTAACTTTGCTCTCGCCTTCTTGCCGCTCCTGAAACACGTAACCAACTTCTCCAATCCAGCCGATATCGCCTCTGCCGAGCACTTCAATCAATATTTTGTAACCAGCAGGATTCATGGTTTTGCCAGCTATGCAAGTGCGGCGCACCATAAAATAGCCACTCATCGGATCGGAAACTCGGCCCACCACTCCCGGCAGGATCACCAACCCCAGGGTTTGAGCGCCCCGCGATAAAAATCGCCTGACAACGCTCCAGTCGCTCACCCCGCCCTCGCCCACGTGACGACTAGCAGCAGCTAAATCTGCTCCCCGCTGAATTTCTGCTAAAAGCTGCAATAGCGTCTCCGGGGGATGCTGCAAGTCGGCATCGATGACGCCCAAAACCTCACCCTGAGCTGCCTGCCACCCGCGAATTACCGCTGTGGAAAGTCCCCGCTCCTCTTCCCGGCGCATTACCCGCAATTGCGGATATTCCGGTGTCAGGGACAGGGCAACTTCCCAGGTGCGATCGGGGCTGTCGTCATCGACTACAATTAATTCGTAGTTGCCGGGAAGGATACCATCAAGCAATTGGCTCAATTTTTCCACAATACTCTGGATATTCCTGCACTCGTTGTACGTGGGAATTACCAGGGAAAAATAAATTGGTGGTGTGCCTGCGTTTACAAAAGTTGAACCGAAAGTCTGTATAGCAGGAATTTGCAAAGGCCCCGACGGCACTGGCAATACCTGATTTGGTTGGTAGCTGCCCATAATTTGAGTGTTCAGAAAGTTAAGAATAGTTTGGTACCACTTGAGATTGTAAAATATCGTTCCTCCATAATTGATTAGTTAAAATATAAAAACGGCTTAATTCTAGTCAGTAATTCTGTAGCTGAGTTAAAAAGAAAACTGTGGATGCAATTCTCGATCGAGCTTTACAAGGTTATAATATCTCTTCTGCAGAGGCCTTGGTACTTTTGCAGCAAAGAGATCCCGATGCGCGAGCTTCTATTCAAACAACCGCTGATTTGCTCCGCCGCCGACAATCAGGGGATACTGTCACCTATGTTATAAATCGGAATATTAACTTTACTAACATTTGCGAGCAGCATTGCAGTTTTTGTGCATTCCGCCGCGACGAGGGAGATGAGGGCGCTTTTTGGTTAGATGCAGCTCAAATTCAGGAAAAGGCAACTGATGCAGTGCAGCGGGCTGCGACGGAAATTTGTATGCAGGGGGGCTTAAATCTTCAAGCTAAGCTCAACGGCGCATCTTTGCCTTATTATCTGCAATTGGTGAAAACTATTAAGGATAAGTTTCCTCAGTTGCACTTGCACGCTTTTTCGCCGCAAGAAATAGAATTTATTGCCAGAGAAGATAATCTTAGTTTCAGCTATGTAATTTCGGCTTTGCAGGATGCGGGAGTCGGTTCGATGCCGGGAACCGCGGCGGAAGTTCTCGACGATTCTGTGCGGCGGGTGATTTGCCCGGAAAAACTAAATTCGGCAACTTGGCTGGAAATTGTGGGAACTGCTCACCATCTGGGTTTGCCGACAACGAGTACGATGCTTTGCGGGCATATTGAGACGGCCCAACAGCAGGTTTTGCATTTAGAAAAAGTGCGATCGCTCCAACAAACTGCGATCGACCAAAACTATCCAGCACGTATCACAGAATTTATTTTACTACCATTTATCGGACAGGAAGCACCGGCTCCTTTGCGGAGTCGAGTCGGCCGCGACCAACCAATTTTAGCAGATACATTGTTACTCACCGCAGTATCAAGAATCTTCTTAGGCAATTTGATTTCCAATCACCAGCCGAGTTGGGTAAAATTAGGTTTAGATGGAGCTACTGAAGCGCTGAAATGGGGCTGCAACGACATCGGCGGTACATTGATGGAAGAGCACATTACAACGATGGCCGGTGCGGTTGGCGGCAGTTGTCAATCTGTCGAAGATTTGCAAAATGCGATTAGTTCTTTGGGGCGGAGTTATCAGCAAAGAGATACAATTTATCGACCTTTAGGGGTTGACAATTTGGCAGGAATAAGTAGTAGGATAAATTGAGCGATGTCTTATAGCGAGTTCACCTCAATTATCAAAGTTAAACAAGCCTTTGGATTAACAACTGTAGAAGGGCCGCGATTTCTACCGCAAATAACTCCGATCGCTCCGAGTGCAACCCTGACAGATTTTTTGGCAAATAGTTTACCCGTAGCTGTGGCGACAGGTAGCGAAAAAGCTCGCTCGGAAATGATTATTACTCCGGTACTGCTGGAAGTCAGGAAGATTTTGCAGCAGAATATTAGCTTGTTTTCGGGGGAAGACTTTACGGTTGATTATGAAACTGGACTAAACGGGATTTGTGATTATTTGATTAGTCGTTCTCCAGAAATGTTGGAGATTGAAGCACCGGCAGTGGCGGTTGTTGAGGCTAAAAAAGCTGATTTGAAGACAGGAATTGGACAGTGCGTTGCAGAAATGGTGGCAATGCAGAAGTTTAATGAAGCGAAGGGGAAACCAATTTCAGTTATTTATGGCAGTGTCAGTAACGGCACGCAGTGGCGATTTCTCAAACTAGAAGAAAAAATTGTATCGATCGATCTTAATGACTATGCCTTGCCTCCGGTGGACGAAATTTTGGGAATGCTGGTTTGGATGGTACGAGATGGCTGAATAATCGCGATCGCACTTTTGACTCAATTCTAGAAAGAGCGATCGCACATTTATGACTTCATTGCAGCCGGATTAATTTGACTAACAGACTCATGATTTCTCCCTGGTCGGGTGTAATAATGATGCGATTGTCGGGAATGGCGATCGGATGAGTCCAACGAACAGCTTCTTCGTAGCGCAATGCGTGCAGTTGGTGGATAGTTCGCCGTACCCCCAGCGGCGAACCGATGATGACGTGACGGACTGCTTCGCGATCGCCCTCAAAGGTTTGGTTGGTTAAAACATTCGGCGATGTTTGGTTCGATGATGAATCTTGCAACATAGCTTTGACCAATAATTTTGGATAGGTTTGATGCTTTGTAACGGTAAAACCGCGTACAATAACAAGTTGAAAAAAAGACAGCAATTCCCCTACAGCACAAGTGGCTTAGCTGGTGCTGTCTAATCTAGATTAGGTTAAAGCTAAATTAATTTAGGGTATATGTCAATTATTTTAGGCAAAACCCAAATAACTTAATATAACTTAACAAATAGCCTATGGAAACCTCAGAAAGAGCCGATCGATCGCCCCTAATGCGACTGAGAGTTCAGCGGTTTATGACTCAAAAGCAGCTAGCAGAAGCACTTGGCGTTACGGAAGCGACGGTAAGCAACTGGGAAGCTGGGCGATCTGTACCGAAGCTAACGCCTGTTCAATACAAGAAGTTGCTAGAGATTCTGCAAATTACCTCTGCTGAATTACCAGACCAATTTGGTTTTCCTAGCGATGCTGATGGATAGAAAATGGAATATTATAATTGAGGCGTTTTATTTAAACGAACTCATACAATGTTTTGAAAAAAAAAGGAATATGAGACTTAACATCGCTACTTTGCTTTGAATAAAATTCCCCAATTTTTAACGAGAGTTGGTCTCTAAATTGGCGATCGTTACCGCTCCAGTCAACGGGTGGCTTAATTTCTCCCCAATAATCCTTAGCTTTTTTAATTGTGAGCAAAGCCATAATTAATTGATGCTTGCACGTTTCATCGGAGGTATTTTGAAACTCAGTTTTCCATGAATCTTGTAATTCATTTAAGTCCGCACAATTTAAACAATGATTTATGCGAGCGAGCGCTCTCTGTATGTTAAGGTTATTCTTCAAGTCTGGATCGCTACTAATTTTATCAGCCATATCCATATAAATACTATTCAGTTCAACAGGATTATCCTGATACATGGGATAATTAGGAGAATCATCAAATATTGATTGAAGCTCAGGTGTGATAAAATATGCTTCTTTATGAATCAAACCTGTAATCCATATCCGGTGTAGTGCTGCATTTTGCGAGCGCACCTCCGAGTTTTCGTAAAGATCGCAAAAAATTGCTTCTGTATCGGGAAAAGGGTAATCATTTTTTTTGTAAAGATCGCAAAAAATTGCTTCTGTTTCGGGAAAAGGGTAATAATTAATCTTTTGCAGCAGGTGCAAGTCCAAATCTATCATTGCAAAAAGTCGATCGGGATCTAAATATGAATTCTTCGTATCCTGTGTCTCCTGTTCGTGTAATATTGGAAGAGTAAAGTAGGTGTTTATTACATCTTCGCGATCGCCACAGTTGAAAAATTGTGGCAGCTTTTCTGTCCACCATCTCGGAACGCACTTCTTATAAAAGTTGGCATCCGGCATTTCCTCCATTTTTTTATAAGCTTGAGGCGATCGCCTACCCTCGATATCGGGAATAGCGCCTTCGCATAGCACCACAATTGTGTTCTTAATTCTGGGAGACTTAAGAATTATCTCGCAATGTTCTTGTAGCTGTTCTGGATTAAGACTCATTTGTAATATTAGATTCTTGTTTGATCAGTTTTGGCTCTATTTCTTTAACATGAGCTGGTGTTAGAGCTTCACACAATGCGTAGGAGTGAGTTGCCAGAATATATTGATTGCTGGGAGCCCACTTTGTGAGGTCTGATATAATTTTATATTGCCAATCTGGATGAAAAGCAATTTCAACTTCATCCATCAAAACAATAGCATTTTCTATGTTCCGGGACTTGAGCCATATATAAATGCTAAGTCTTTTTAGTTCGCCGTGACTTAAATCTTCTGGATATAGTTCTATAGTTTCACCATTATTATATAATTGAAAGTTGACTCCAGAAAAATCTTCATTTAAATTCATCTTTTTGTTTCCCAATAGCAGATTTAAGTCCTTAATTAGAGTTTGATAGCTGTTCCCGTAGCTACCTGTTTTAATCGCTTCTCTAAAGTCGCGGTCGCGAGCAGCTTTAAAAGATTCAATAAGTAGCTCTACAGCAAGGAAGTCATAGGTAAACAGGCCTTGTAATTCAGATCGTGCAGATTCGAGTTCACTATAATAATTATTGTCTCCATTACTGGATTTTTTAAATAATAGTTGCCTCGATTTTTGCGGGAGAAATAAAAAGACCTGTGTTGAAGGAGCTGCTAGAAATATTTTACGCGATACCTTATCTAAGAATAATTTTGCTTCCTCCTTTTTTTGATTGTTAAAACGACAGTTTAACACTGGGATTGTTAGTATTGTATGGTCGTCATATATTTCTTTTATCAAATTTCCAACAGAACATATATATATATTATTTTCGATATTATTTTCGGAACTTATATCTACATCATCCTCGATTGTACCTTCTAGAAAAGAAAAGTTTTTACAATAAAATTCAAGATTGACGATGTTTTCTCCATCCCAAATGTCAATGATTGCTAAAATTTTTTCTTCCTCATCCAAAATTTTAAATCCCTGAAGCAGATTTTCTAGAAACGGTTTTTTCTCCTCATCAACCGCACAGTGTAACAATACAAAAATTAACTGCAACAGCGTACTTTTACCGCCGCCATTTTGACTCCCCAGCGGAAAAATTTTAGTAAGAAAATCCTTTTCAAAAGTGATGTCAATGTCCTTTAAACCGCGAAAATCAGGAACTTGAACTCGTAGCAAGTGCATAAAAAACTCCTGGTGTTAGCTTGCATTTTTTATTGAAAGGCTGAGCCACAATCATTTTAGATTATAACTCACATCTTTTACTATTTTCATGCACAGGCAAGATGCCTGTTCCACAACATATCAATTTCTTGTGGGGTGGGCATCTTGCCCGCCCAAAGGAACAGGCAAGATGCCTGTTCCACAACATATCAATTTCTTGTGGGGTGGGCATCTTGCCCGCCCCAAAAAGACTTATCTCTCGCCCTTTTAAACCTTAAACTTCTCCACAATCCGTCTCATCGCTTCTTCCACATTCTCCCGACTATTAAACGCCGAAATGCGGAAATAACCTTCACCCGCCGCACCAAAACCAGAACCCGGAGTTCCCACCACATTGCAAGTTTCCAGCAACTTCTGAAAGAAATCCCAACTCGACAAACCGTGAGGCGTTTTCACCCACACATAAGGTGCATTTTCGCCACCAAAAACCTCGATTCCCGCCGCTGTCAATTTCTCGCGAATAATCGCAGCATTTTCCATGTAAAAATTGACTAAAGCCTGAATCTGTGCCTTGCCAGCCTCAGAATAAACCGCCTCAGCACCGCGCTGCACGATGTAAGAAACACCGTTAAACTTAGTAGATTGGCGGCGGTTCCACAACTTCCAAATTTCGACATCGGAACCATCTGCTGCTTTTCCAGTCAAAGTCTTCGGTACAACTGTCAGCGCACAGCGAGTACCCGTAAAACCAGCATTCTTGGAAAAAGAACGAAATTCGATCGCACAATCCCGCGCCCCTTCAATTTCGTAGATAGAATGCGGTAAACTCGGATCGGTAATATACGCTTCGTAAGCCGCATCGAAGAAAATAATCGAACCGTTAGCTTTAGCATAATTTACCCAAGCTTGCAAGTGTTCCTTAGTTGCAGTTGCCCCCGTCGGGTTATTCGGGAAACACAAGTAAATTAAATCGACTTTTTTGTCGGTGGGAATTTCCGCAGTAAAATTGTTTTCCGCTGTAATTGGCAGGTAAACTAAGCCGCCGTATTCGCCATTTTCGTTCGCATCTCCCGTGTGTCCAGCCATCACGTTAGTGTCTACATACACCGGATAAACTGGATCGGTAACTGCGATCGTGTTATTGTTGCCAAAGATATCGAGAATATTGCCACAATCGCACTTAGAACCATCAGAAATAAAGATTTCCGAAGCATCAACATCGCATCCCCGCGACTTGAAATCGTGCTCGGCAATTTTCTCCCGCAGCCACTCATAACCTTGTTCCGGGCCGTATCCTTTAAACGTATCCCGCGAACCCATGTCTTCCACCGCTTTCACCATCGCCTCCCGACAAGCTTCCGGTAGCGGTTCCGTCACGTCGCCAATCCCCAGCCGGATGATGGGCGCTTCGGGATTCGCCTCTGCATAGGCTTTCACCCTGCGCCCAATTTCGGGAAACAGGTAGCCGGCTTTGAGTTTGAGGTAGTTGTCGTTGATAGTTGCCATAGTTCGATCGCTACAAATGTCGTAGAATAGCTTACTGCTACATAAGATTGACATAAAGCGGACAAGACTAACATCTCGGACACTTAAAACTTACTTCCTGCTTCTACGTAGGGAGTCGGCTCCTTCTACTCCACAGGCGTGAATTCAGGACTAGCCATCCTTACTCTATCTCTTGAGACCGACGCTAAATTAATTGCGGCATTCAAATCTCGATGACAACTGTTACCACAAGCCTCACAAACAAACACTCGCTCCGAAAGTGGCATCGGTTGAATGTTACCGCACTTTGAGCAAGTTTTAGATGAAGGATACCATCTATCTACCACTTCGACAACAGTGCCGTAGATGGGAGATTTATAAGTGAGTTCTCGTCGAAATTCATAAAACCCTGAATGTAAAATTGCAGCAGCCAGTTTGTGATTTGCTGCCAAGCCAAAAATATTTAAATCTTCGATGCAAATGTGAGCGTACTTTTGGCTGATTTCTGTCGTTGTTTTCTGTAAGAAATCTCGCCGTCTATTGGCAATATCGGCGTGTTTTTTAGCAAGCTTTCGATAAAATTTCCGAGCGTTTTTCGAGGTTTTGATACCAACTTTTCTATTTCCTAATTGCTGGTGACGGTGGCGGTACTGTAGTTTCCCTAGCTTGATTTTCGCTGTTTTTAGGGAATCTGGCAGTTGGTATACCGTACCGTCACTCAAGGTGGCAAAGGTGGATACTCCTAAATCTATGCCTATCGGTTCAGATACGGAGTGATATAAAGGGGGGATTTTGTCCGCTTTTATGGTAAAACTGACGTACCATTTATCCGCAGTACGGCTGATGGTAAATGTTTGAGAACAACAGTTGTACCCGATAGCTTCTTTCAGACGAAACGTTCCCAATGTGGGAATTTTTATGCGATTGCCAGCCATCTGAAATATTGGCCCATTGCTGCTGTCTACGGTAAAGGAGTCCCCGGACTTCTTGCGTTTGAAATTAGGAAACCCGCTCCCCCCTTTGAAAAAGCGTTCGAGGCCGTTATTGAAGGCAATGAAAGCGTTTTGATAAACGCGGGATGATAAAGTATTAGTCCATTGATATTCTGGTTGTTTTTTGATGAAGTTGGTGAAGGTTTTTTTTATTTCGGCAATCTTTCGGGTACGGCTGACTTTGATGTCCATCACGCCCATGTACAGGGTACAAGCCAAGTTGTAGCAAAACCGAGCGTAACCAGCGTGTCGCGCCATTAGGGTACGTTCAGCATTGTTGAGTTTGAGTTCTAGCTTCAGGGCGTACATAGCCAGGGAGCGAGTCAGGAGTGCCAACATTAATACTTATTTTACCAGTCACAGACCGCGAAAGGACAAAAACACCGTGTTTTTTTGGACAAGATGTCTTTAATGTCAAGAAAAGTTTATGAAACTGCCGTTTAGTATCATCTCCCAATTGTCTCTCTCAAGCAGCAGCAAGTTCGGCAACCAGCAGTGTACGGGATTTAACCTATGTAACCGATGGATGTTGGGCCAAGACAAAGATTTTCCCACTCGGACACTCAAAAACTCCGCCAATCCGCCATTACAGGCAATATTCGCAGTTGCTGACGGGCCATTGACCAAAAAATCAAACTATCTTGTATAATCAGAATAGTGTGCAGCGCAGAAACAATTATGGACGAGATCGAGTACGCCAAACTCTATCAAGAACTGGCGGCAATTCTGGATGAGTTTAATTTGGGTTGGGTAGTTCAACAAGTAGCGGATACTGTAGAGATAGGCAAAGTAATTGAAGAGCGATCGCTCAAACGAAAAACACCCCTGCTGAAGATAGAAGATTATACCGCAAAAGAACAACTTTTGCTGTTAATTAATGCTGTAGAACAAGCGACGGTCAACACTTCCGAAATGGAAGACGAAATTGCTTATTTCTTGAAAGTAGAATCAGAAACTTCTCCCCTCGGCACAAAAATTACCTTTGCCAATTCAGGTGGCGAAACTGCCAAAACAATTGAGTTTACCTCCAGCGTCACAGCCCCCCGTCACAAACAGGCGATCGCCCTCAAGCACTTACTGGAAAAACTGCCCTCTGGGCCCAGCAACTACGCCATCAATTCCGAAATAAAAAGCAAATTAAAAAGCTCGATCGATCCTGATTTCAACGAAGTGGCAGAACAAGCCAGAATTTTTGACGCTTACCTATTCACCATTCTGCTAAAAGCAGTTGCTAATGAAGGCGGTACTATTTATTACAACAATGTTTTAGACGACGAAACACCGAAATATTTAACATTTAGAAAAACAGCGGGAAAAATCCACGGAACTGCACATCCATACACTCATGCTGTTGTGGAATTTCCCGACAAACCAGCCCTGGAAGTTCACCTAGGAGTAAAAGTCCAAGGTAGAGCCGGAGTTCTGCACAACTGTAACGTTTTAATTTTGTACCAAAAAGAAGCGAATATCTGCCGCTTGCTCAACCGCGAACCCCGGCACTCGCAGGTAATTTTAGCAGTAAAATCGGAACACAGCACCTCAGAACTTAAACTAGAAAGCGCTGGTGCTTTTATCGGCTTAGCCTCAGACATTCGCTATGAAGGCGGCAGCTATTTCATTTCTAACAGTTACTCGCAACCCGTAGCAAAACTGCTAACTACCGCTCGCAAAAAATGGGAACACAACATCTTTCCCCGATCGACAAACGATGTCCACAGGCTAATGTACTCGTTTCAAACTATCTTTAAAGACTTTAAGGCTAGAAACTAACATCAGGGAATTGGGAATTGGGCATCGGGCATCGGGAATTGGGAATTGGGCATCGGGAATTGGGCATCGGGAATTGGGAATTGGGAATTGGGCATCGGGAGTAGTTAGTGTAGGACTTATGCGTAAATACCAAAGAAACCAGGTTTTTTACCAGGATTCAACGCTCAAATCCAGTATTTAGTAAAAGAAAGGGTTTCTGCGTCTAGGACTATAGTGGTTAGTGGTTACTGGTTAGTAGTTTTTCTAATAACAAATAAAAAACAACAAATTACCAATGCCCCATGCCCCATGCCCCATCCCCCATGCCCCTTCCCCAATATAATTTATGATGTTGCGAGCACCAGAACCTTACGAATAATGTTTAAGAAAGATAAATCTTCCCTGTTGTTTACGATCGGAGCCGCCACACTTCTGATCGGTTTAGGCTTTGTCACCTACTACCTCGTCATCTCCCGTGGGCCCGCCAAAGATTTGCCGGCGGGGGCAACGGTTGTCCCGCAAGATACGATGATGGCCCTATCCATCACCACCGATGAATCCCAGTGGAATAGACTGCGAGAATTTGGCACGCCGGAGTCAAAAGCTTCGTTTGAGAGGTTTTTAACGGAAATGCGCGATCGCCTCCTCACAAGCAACGGCTACGCCTACCAGCAAGACATTCAACCCTGGGTTGGTAACACAGCAATGGTAGCCTTTCTCCGCAACAAAATAGCTATACCAGCCCCCTCGCCGGCACCCAACGCGCCCCCATCTCCGCCAATTCAACAGTCAGTGGCAATTATCCTGCCAATTGCCAACCCGATCAAAGCCAAAGAATTATTAACAAAACCCAGGCCTCTCAGCCAAGGAAAAATAGTTGAGCGTAATTATAAAGGCGTCCAAGTCACAGAAACTCAAGGCGTACCCGATCGCAATTTCTCAGTCGCGGTACTCGGTACAAGCTATCTAGCAGTCACCACAGATTCTAGCGCTACAGACAGAATAATCGACACCTACAAAGGCGAACCTTCCCTCGCCAAAACCCCTGGCTATGCAGACGCCATAGACAAAATAAAAAGTCCAGGCGCCTTCGGTCAAATCTACGTCAATATGCCCGTTGCCGCCGCCTATGCTGCCGCCAACTCAGCCCGCGAAATTTCGCCAGAAAGCCTCGAAAAATTGCAACAAAATCAAGGATTTGCCACCACAGCAACGCTGGATGCAGAAGGAATTGAATTCAAATCAGTCTCTTGGCTGAAACCAGATTCTACCAGAAGGATAGCAGTAGAAAACAATGCTCTAAAAATGGCTAACCGCCTGCCAAGCAATACAATAATGATGGTATCCGGCGGCAACTTGCAGCGTTTGTGGCAAGACTACGTATTAGGAGCCGATGCGAACCCGATTTCCCCGATTAATCCCCAAGTTTTACGCACAGGTTTAAAATCCACTACTGGCCTGGATTTAGATAAAGACTTGATGAACTGGATGGCGGGAGAATTTTCTCTATCATTAATACCAGCGCCCGCCCAGAATCCCAGAGACAAATTTGCTGCCGGGTTTGTATTTATGGTGGAAACAAACAACCGGGGCGCAGCCAACAAATCCCTGAAACAGCTTGATGAAACGATGAGAATGAAAGGGTTTAGAGTTGAGGAAATTCAAGTCGGCGGCAAACCTGCGACAAAATGGACATCGCCATTTGGAGGGATTACGGTAACTCGCGGTTGGATGAACGATGTAGCGTTTATGACAGTAGGAGCTCCAGTGGTTGATACAATCGTTCCGGCACCGAAAAGTCCGCTTTTAAGCAGCGAACTGTTCCAGAAAACAGTACGATCGGAACTTAAACCCCACAACGGCAATTTCTTCATCGACACCGAGAGTGCGTTTAACCCGAAAAACCTAGCTTTGCCGGAGTTTCCTCCCAGCCAAAAAATGTGGATTGATGCCACGCGGTCGATCGGCGTTACAGCGGCCGTCATTGGCGATCGTACCACCCGTTATGACGTTTTTGTCGGTCTCAAAAAATCCACTCAATCCACTCCTTCTGCAAATCCTTCCCCGCGTCCTGCTTCACCGCGCCCTGCTTCACCCAGTCCCTCGCCCACTATCCAAACTTCACCAAACTAACTCTTAAATCCTTCCACAAATCCGCCTGCACATCCCCTTAAACACCCACAGGGCGACAGATTAAAACCGAAACACAGGCGCCAGAAGGAACAAGCAAGAAGCAAAGACAGGACTTACGCATACAGACTAAAGAAAGCGGGTTTTTTGATCGTTTCTGCAGGCTGCAACGAATTATTTTCGTTAACAAAACCGCTTTCTATGCAGCCTTGCGTCCAGGACTACCAAAGAAACCGAGTTTTTTAAGCCTTGGACTGCAACTAAGTATTTTCGTAAAAAAACTGGGTTTCTGCGTCCAGGAATGAAGAAGCAATTGACCGTTTCTGACGCACCCTACACTTTGTGTAACCGTTGCGTCCAGGACTTCTTATTTTTGTCAGAATTTTAAGGGTCGGCAATTGTAGAGCCGGCTTTTTTTGTGGTTTATAAAAGGAAAAGAAAGATTTTTTACGTGGATTTTCCCCCGTCAGTTCTGGCTGCAGAAGCCGATTTTTTAAACAGCCATACTTCCTTCAAACTCTCACTAATGTAAAAAAAACGGTTTCTAGGGGTCGGATTGCGTCTAGGAAAGCCAGTTTTTTTTATATGTCATCGGGAAGATACAGATTCTAGGCATTGTGAGTTATATTTAAATTCTGGAGAAGATACGCTCGGGGAATTGCAAATGCAGAGGCAAATTTTACAGGGAAATTTTCCTCAGTGAGTCGGGAAAGTGAGTCTGGAACGCACTTGCAGTCCGAGACCCGGTAGCTTCATAAATATACAGTCTTTAACCCCAAATTTTCAGAGAAACTAGGTTTATTTACCTAATTTTTCTGTCTATATTTTCCCCATTAAAAACCTATGGAAACTGCCAAGAATATTCAAATAAAGGCTAAATTGCTGTCCAAAAAGAGAATAAGCAAACTGGCAGTTTATCTGCCAATTATCTTAATAAATCTTTACTTTTTGCAAGCAAAAGCCGAAGGTCAAACAATTGTTCCAGCGGCGGACGCAACGGGTACTACCGTCACTCCCGCAGCCCAAAACGGAACTCCTGGGCAGCCAACTCGCTTCGATATTGAAGGCGGACAATTATCGAGCGATAAAGCAAATCTTTTCCACAGCTTTACAGAATTCGGCTTGTCGGAAAATCAGATTGCCAACTTTATATCAAACCCCAACATTCGCAACATTTTAGCGGGCATAGGCGGCGGCAATCCCTCGATTATTAACGGCTTAATTCAAGTAACCGGCGGCAATTCTAACTTGTTTCTGATGAATCCCTCCGGCATCATATTTGGCAACAGTGCCAGCTTAAACGTGCCGGCTTCTTTCACAGCAACCACCGCCACCGCGATTGGATTTGGTTCAAACTCGTTTAACGCCAACGGTAGTAGCACTTACACATCTCTGACAGGCGCGCCCAATTCCTTTAGTTTTGGAGCCGATCAAGCAGGAGCAATTATCAGCACGGCAGACTTAGCAGTCAAGTCAGGGCAGAACTTAACCTTGCTCGGCGGCACCGTTGTCAGCACCGGCAGCGTTTCGGCCCCAGGCGGTCAACTTACCGTAGCATCAGTATCCGGGACAAATTTAGTGCGCGTCAGCCAACGAGGCAATTTGCTGAGTTTGGAAATCGAGGCGCCCTCAGCGACTAGCAGCACTGAAACATCCAGCACAGCTTCGACATTCTCGATCGCATCTTTGCCCGAACTGCTCACAGGCATTGGTGAAACAAACGCTACAGGCCTCAGCGTCAATGCCAACGGTGAAGTGGTACTCACGGCGTCTAACCGAGCAGTAGCTGCGGGGGACGTTGCAGTAAAAGATGCAAATGCTGGGGCGATCGACATTCAAGCAGCCAACACCATTGCAGTCAGCGGAAACCTGACAAGTTCCCAAGGCGGCCCCATCGCCCTAGAAGCTAGTGGCGACATTAGCACTGCGGATCTCGACTCCCACTCCGAAACCACTGCAGGCGGCAACATCACCGTCACCAGTCGTACAGGAAAAGTAGAAACAGGTAATATCAACGCAGGGTCGATCGACAAAACCAGCAACGCCGGAAACGTTAGTATTGCAGCACCCTCAAGCAGCATTCAAACAGGGTTCATAGACGCCAACTCCGAAGAAAAACAAGGCGGCGCAGTCACCCTCAACGCCCGCAACGACATCGAAGTAACCCATATCAACACCGAAGGTCGAACAGGCGGAGGAGAGATTGACATTACAGCCGGCGGTAATTTCCGAGCTACAGGCACTTTCACAAACGATAACAATTGCTTGTCGCAAGCTTGCAGCATTTCCGCATCCACTACTGGTAGCGCCAATGGTGGAGATATCACCATTCGCCACAATGGCGAAGCCTCGAACACTCCTTTCAGCGTCGGGGCCGACTATAACAAACTCAACGGTACTGCTGGCAGCATTGCCACTGGGGGTCCAAAGAAGGAAAATGTTATTACACAGGGAAGTTATTTCAGCCCCGATCCTCAGATAGTACAGCCGACCCAAATTAACATTACGGCTTCTTCTGTCTCGCCAGCACCAACACCCGCACCAACTCCTGCACCAACACCCGCACCAACTCCTGCACCAACACCCGCACCAACTCCTGCGCCAACACCAGCGCCAACACCCGCACCAACTCCTGCGCCAACTCCTGCGCCAACACCAGCGCCAACACCCGAACCAACACCAGCGCCAACACCCGAACCAACACCAGCGCCAACTCCAGCGCCAACTCCAGCGCCAACACCCGCACCCGCACCCGCACCAACACCCGCACCCGCACCCGCACCCGCACCCGCACCAACACCCGCACCCGCACCCGCACCAACTCCAGCACCCGCACCAGCACCAACTCCAGCACCAACACCAGCACCAACTCCCGCACCAACACCAGCACCAACACCAGCACCCGCACCCGCACCAGCGCCAACACCAGCACCCGCACCCGCACCCGCGCCAACACCAGCACCCGCACCCGCACCTTTACAAACACTAACGCCGGAACCAGCGCCCGCACCCGCGCCCGCACCAGCGCCAACTCCTGCACCCGCACCCGCACCCGCGCCAGCGCCAGCACCCGCACCCGCACCCGCGCCAGCGCCAGCACCCGCACCCGCACCAGCGCCAACTCCTGCACCCGCACCCGCACCCGCACCAGCGCCAACTCCTGCACCCGCACCCGCACCAGCGCCAACTCCTGCACCCGCACCCGCACCAGCACAAACATTAACGCCGACGCCAGCACCAGTCTCAAATGTGCCACCAGCACCGACAATTACTCAAAACCCAGCACCAGTCTCAAATGTGCCACCAGCACCAACTGTTACTCAAAATCCAGTGGTTGCGCCTGCTGCTGCGCCGATAAATCTCGCGCCGACACCGGAACTCGCAGCCAACCAGCCACCCAGCACAAATCCTTTATTTTCGCCCAGCTTGCAAGAGCAAAACCAGATATCTAATTCCTTGCAACAGCGCATTTCACCTCCCGCGTCTGGGAATCTTGACGCTTCCAATTTGCCAACTAACGTCGATGCCGTTATTTTTCCCGTGGAGGAGAGATTTACCAGGGAGTTTGCCGATTACTTAAGTTTGCCATCCACAACTGCGATCGCCACCCTAGAAGATGCCCAAAATACCCTTCGCAGTGTCCAACAAGCCACAGGCATCAAACCAGCTCTCATTTATATCAGCTTTGTACCCAGGGGTTCTACAGTCGATCGGCCTTACAGCAGTTCGTCCATCTTGCGCGTAGAACAGCAAATTCAAGCCTCTGACGAACTGGAAATGATGGTGATCACCCCGGAAGGTGTGCCCGTTCGCCAGCGCATTCCTGGAACCTCTCGCGCCCAGGTAATGGAAGCTGTTGGGAAATTTCGCGATGAACTGACTAATCCGGTAAAGCGCAATACTAAAAGTTATTTGCCCTTGGCTCAGCAGCTCTACCAGTGGATGGTAGCGCCGCTCGAAGCAGAACTGCAAGCCAAAGGCATTGAGAATTTATCTTTTATCTCAGATATGGGGTTGCGATCGATACCGATGGGTGCCCTGTACGACGGCAAAGGCTTTCTGGTAGAGCGTTACAGTGTTGGCTCGATGCCGAGTCTGAGTTTGACAGATACCAGCCTCGCCAATTTTAAAAATACCCAAGTTCTGGCAATGGGGGCGTCGCAATTTCCAGATATGAGTCCTTTACCTGCGGTGGAAATAGAAGTATCGACAATCACGCCGCAGCAGTGGCCGGGTAAGTCTTTCTTGAATGAAGCTTTCACCCTGGCTAATTTGAAATCGCAGCGCCAGCAGCAGCCTTTTGGGATGATTCACTTGGCTACTCACGCCGAATTTCGAGCGGGAGATCCCAGCCAATCCTTTATTCAGTTGTGGGATACTAAATTGCGTTTGGATCAGTTGCGGCAAATGAATTGGCACAGCCCGCAAGTTGAAATGTTAGTTTTGAGTGCTTGCAGGACTGCTGTGGGCGATCGAGAGGCCGAGTTGGGGTTTGGCGGGTTAGCCGTGCAAGCCGGGGTTAAATCGGCGATGGCGACTCTCTGGTATGTCAGCGACGAGGGCAGTTTGGGATTGATGACGGAGTTTTACGGGCAGTTAAAAACTGCTCCGATTAAAGCAGAAGCACTGCGGCAAGCGCAATTAGCGATGTTGCGGGGAGAAGTGCGAATTGAAGGGGGGATGCTGCACACTTCTGTTGGCAATCTGCCCTTACCCCCGGAATTGGCAAACACGACGACTCAGAATTTCTCTCATCCTTATTATTGGTCTGCTTTTAGAATGATTGGCAATCCTTGGTAATAGGGTTTGTTTTAGTCGATCGATTGTTGGCTAATTGTGCGAGATTTCGATCAGCGGGTTTGGGGAATATGGGTATAATCGATCGCAATTTAGAGCGCTCCTTCGGCGTTTTTGCGATCGTTTCAGACCTGGATTCAGCAACGCCCGCTGATAATCTAATTGAAGACCTGCAAAAATCTGAAGAGCCTGTTTGTAACTTTATTTAAATTAGGAGTTACGCATTGACAGAATAACGAAATAGTGCATTGATATATATAGGTCGTCTACTTTCTAGGTATCGGACAATCAGAGAAATCACTAAACCATCCACCGCGCAATGCAATCTAGACCTATACACCTTATTTTTACTGTCAGAGCCAAAGTTTGGAGGTTGTAGCAGGTTATCAGAAATATTGGGAGACGTTTCACATTCAGGGTGTGAATCGCTTTTTATTGAGAGAGCGATATGAACCGAAAGATTTATTCAATATCATAGAGAAAATTATTAACTTGGTAGGAGGAATACTAAGTGTAGACGATACTGTTATAGAAAAGATTTACAGCGACCCAAAAAATGCCGAGTTAATCAGTTATTTTTGGTCAGGAAAAGCCCATAAAACAATTATTGGCTTAAATTTAATCACTCTATATTACAGCGATATTAATGGTAATTCAGTGCCAATAAATTACAGAATATATGACAAGAAGGAGGGAAAAACAAAAAACGATTATTTTAGAGAGATGGTAAGTGAAATAATAAGCTGGGGAGTCAAGCCAAGAATAGTGACAGGAGACAGTTGGTATTCAGGAGTAGAAAACTTAAAATTTCTAAAAAACCAGAAATTGGGTTTTCTATTCGGAATTGAAAAAAACAGAACTGTCTCAAACGAGCCACATAACTATTGCCAAGTAAGGAATCTGGTAATTCCAGAGTCAGGATTGAGAACTCATCTGAAAGAATTTGGATTTGTGAAGCTGTTTAGGAAAGACTTTAAAAAAGAAGACTCTAGACATTATATCTTGTATCTTCCAGATGAGGAAAAAATTAAGGATATAACTAGAAATGAATTTATGACAATTCATGATACCCATTGGGGAATTGAAACCTTTCATCGAGCCATAAAACAAGTCTGTGGAATTTGTCGGTTCATGGTTAGAGATACTCATGCAATCAAGACTCACATCTTTTGTTCACTTCAAGCTTTTGTTAGGCTGGAGTTTATGCGCGTTGAAAAAATAATTAGCAATTGGTATGAAGTACAACGGAATCTCTTTACTTTAGTTGTACGTGAGCATATTTTTGCTAACCTTAATAGTAATGCCACGATCTAGAACGCATAGAGAATGTTTTTTGTCAATGCGTAAGTCCTATAAATAAAGAAAGTGCGATCGTCTCTTGACAGGTTATAGTATTATACCTAGAGTCATAATTAAACAGTGCTGCTGTCAGCCCTCTATGAGTGGCGACTCAAATATGTTACCTAGAATACATATTCACTATAAACACCGGTATTGAACACATGAGTAAACAATTATACAAAGTTTTTGACGAAGTAGAATTCAAAGCTCAACTGCTTACTAAATACTGGAATAATTTTTATACAGAAATTTCAGACCATTTACCAGATACATATCAGCCTGAAATGCAAGAACTGTCTATAAAGTTAGACGAGGCTTTAAGCAATCTGGTTGATCAATTTCGTAATCCGACTCTGACTCTTGCGACTACAGGAACCACCAGTAGCGGGAAAAGCACTTTGGTAAATTTGTTGTGTGGAGCCGAAATTGTTCCTGTAGCCGTAAGTGAAATGAGCGCAGGGGCAGTCACTATCGAATATAGCAAGGAAAAGTCTCTCATAATCCATGAAACACCAGGAGCATTGTGGGAATGTGGAGAATGGAGAGGTATTAGAGAGGAAAAAATTTATCAGCGCTTATATGAAGCAATGATAAGTTATATCGAAAACAGAGACAAACAACCGAATTTAGCTTGTCCACAATCTACAATTTTTTACCCTTTCCGGCTTGTGAAAGAGTCTCAACTGGAACTACCCCAAGGAACAAGGGTAAAAATTATTGATTTACCTGGTTTAGCCTATGTGGGCGATCGAGGTAACGCAGATGTTATTAAACAGTGCCGAGAGGCATTGTGCATAGTCACATACAATAGTGCAGAAACCGATGCACATAAAGTAAAAAGCTTACTGCAAGAAGTTGCAGGGTAAACGCATCTAAATTAATTTGACAAACACCTAAATTTGTGCATTACTAAATAACTAAAAAAACTTTTAAAAATCATTAACTTTAACCACATTTAAGCAAATTAAATCAGAACCTTAAGATTTTCTAAACTTCTTAAAGCCGGATAATTTTCCTTCTTAGATAGGTGTTAGATTTCGAGCATTAACTGGCAGAGTTTAAAATTTTCACTAAATAATTATTGTCCATTGCCGCTCGATACCGTTTCATTTTTAGACTTTGTTTGGAAGTTTTTTCTTGTTTTAGTAAATTTATAGCCAAGCGACGTAGAAGTGCAAAATTTTCGGGAGAGTTCTGTTTCCTAATCCGGCTTTCATCTTCACAAAATGTCACATCCAGCGTCCAATGTAAGCTATTTTCAATGCCCCAATGACTGCGAATAGCCCCAGCAATTATCTCAGCATTACTGCTTAAACTACTCAAATAAAAACGAGCTTCAGTCGTGGTTTTATTCCACAGCCTTCGTTCACTAACTATCATGACAACTGTTTTTAATCCCGTCCATAATTCTTGATTGTGCAGAGGTGGTAACTCGGATACATCAACAGTCCACACTTGTCTTTTTTCCACTCGATGATGTCCAGCTTCTACTTGCTCATGCCGGACTGTAGTCTCTGCCTAAATAATCGGATTTTTTAGCTACTTCAAACCACTCTTTCACAGCTTGATATAGGAGTTTTTGATTCCCTTTTAAAGCTAAAACATAATCTCCTTTTTTCTTGATAATCAGAGATGTTATGTCTTTTTGACAGCCCATAGCATCTATGGTTATTACACTTCCGGCAATTTCTAACATTTCTATTAATTGCGGAATTGCTGTCAGTTCATTTGATTTTTTATCGACTTTTTTTTGTCCTAAAACCAATTGATGAGATGAAGACCAGGCTGTAACTATATGTAGCGCTTTTTGCTGGTCATTTCGGTCATAAGATTGTTTCATTGTTTTGCCATCAATGGCAATCACGTTTAGTTCTAATTCCCCGACTATGGCATTTACCCAACTCAAAAAGCATTCTTGAAACTGTTGTGGTTCAATTCGGGCAAATACCCGACTAAATGTGTCATGAGATGGTATGCCATTCGGTAATTCTAGAAAGCTTTTTAACCATTCATATTTGGCATTACCATAGGCTTCTATTGCCACCCATCCGTCGGCACCGCTAATGATAGCTAGAATCGCAATCGCTATAATATCTTTGAGTAAGTGTTCTTTACTTCTTTCTATTCTGGGGTCTTTCAAATTGGCAAAATGCTCTAAAAAACTGGCATTTAAAATATTCATTGAAGGCAATGAATCTGTTTCTTTTTGTTGGGAAGTTACAGCTTTACTAAAACCTCTTGCCATTGGTAGAACCCATAAACTACAACAAACTACATTGAAATTTAGTCAGATTTAACTGTAGCATATTCGGGGTTCCAGTTAAGATGCGTTTACCCTGCTGCGATACTACCCCGGTGGAATAGTTCATCCTTTGTTTCAATCCCTGATAGGGTTTTATGGTTTTTCCGACACAAAGATTATTGCCTTTACACCATTTTATCAGTTTCAATCCCTGATAGGGTTTTATGGTTTTTCCGACGCTAAATGATCCGCTTTCCTTGCTCAATCCCTCTGAAAGTTTCAATCCCTGATAGGGTTTTATGGTTTTTCCGACTTACTTACGCTCAAGAACACGATGAAAATAGAAAGAAGTTTCAATCCCTGATAGGGTTTTATGGTTTTTCCGACTTTTCTTAAACTCCTGAAGGTAAACACCAATCAGTTTCAATCCCTGATAGGGTTTTATGGTTTTTCCGACCACAGAATGCAAATTTGCAACAACCGTCGGCTGAGTTTCAATCCCTGATAGGGTTTTATGGTTTTTCCGACTCCGAGAGCTCCAGCCCGACTTCGCAGTTATTGAAGTTTCAATCCCTGATAGGGTTTTATGGTTTTTCCGACCGGTGATATTCAACCTCAGCATCCTTGTATTTTTGGGGTTTCAATCCCTGATAGGGTTTTATGGTTTTTCCGACTTCTTAAGAACGCTAGATATGGTGTTGAGTGACCCGTTTCAATCCCTGATAGGGTTTTATGGTTTTTCCGACTAATTTTCTGTAGGTAGACTCAAGCAAAGTTCCCGTTTCAATCCCTGATAAAGTTTTATGGTTTTTCCGACGGCGAATTTCGACAATCGTTTGCGATCGCACTTGGTTTCAATCCCTGATAGGGTTTTATGGTTTTTCCGACCAAGCGCTGCTTTCATAGCCCAATCCATAGAAGTTTCAATCCCTGATAGGGTTTTATGGTTTTTCCGACTTGTTGGGTTTTGGCGAGAAACTGGGAAAGAAGAGTTTCAATCCCTGATAGGGTTTTATGGTTTTTCCGACACTCGTTTAAGGTCGTATCTAAACCCACAGGATTTGTTTCAATCCCTGATAGGGTTTTATGGTTTTTCCGACTTCGTGTTCCCGCCAGAATCTTCTATTGTTTCCGTAGTCTCTGTTTCAATCCCTGATAGGGTTTTATGGTTTTTCCGACTGGTGATTTTGTTCCATTAGATGCGGTTGGCGTGTTTCAATCCCTGATAGGGTTTTATGGTTTTTCCGACGATACCCACCAAGAATGATGCTAGTACAAGTGAAGTTTCAATCCCTGATAGGGTTTTATGGTTTTTCCGACGATACCAGATGATTCTTGCGTCAGGCGATTGAGGTTTCAATCCCTGATAGGGTTTTATGGTTTTTCCGACGTTTCGGAGTCATCTATTTCACATAGATCGTCCAAGTTTCAATCCCTGATAGGGTTTTATGGTTTTTCCGACGCGCGCGCCGCAAGCGTCCATTGTCAGATCCAGATGATCGTCCAAGTTTCAATCCCTGATAGGGTTTTATGGTTTTTCCGACATTATAAATTGTAGACCAGCATTTCCGGTGGATTGGTTTCAATCCCTGATAGGGTTTTATGGTTTTTCCGACCCAGCTCATCTGTGGCATCGAGCGCAAAGA
Organism: Microcoleus sp. Pol10D4; assembly: GCF_036701555.1. Lineage (NCBI taxonomy): Bacteria > Bacillati > Cyanobacteriota > Cyanophyceae > Oscillatoriales > Microcoleaceae > Microcoleus > Microcoleus sp. Pol10D4. The sequence continues at coordinate 7,149 of NZ_JAUBRA010000013.1, read as the reverse complement.
GTTTGGTTTCAATCCCTGATAGGGTTTTATGGTTTTTCCGACTCAAGTTACCTATAGCCGACCGGATTTTGCCGCAGTGTTTCAATCCCTGATAGGGTTTTATGGTTTTTCCGACTGTTGAGATACCTGGCTATTTTGATCCGTATTTTGTTTCAATCCCTGATAGGGTTTTATGGTTTTTCCGACCCAAAAAGCTCTTTTGTTGCTGCCTTATGTTGCTGTTTCAATCCCTGATAGGGTTTTATGGTTTTTCCGACCCAAACCGATAAATCTGATAATTCCTAAGCAGCAAGTTTCAATCCCTGATAGGGTTTTATGGTTTTTCCGACCTTTTTCTGGATTGCTAGCACGATATTTTCTCGGTTTCAATCCCTGATAGGGTTTTATGGTTTTTCCGACAAAGCGCAGACAAACAGTGTGGCCGCTCACTTTGTTTCAATCCCTGATAGGGTTTTATGGTTTTTCCGACTTTAAAGCAAGCCGCCAATTGGTAATTACATGGGGGTTTCAATCCCTGATAGGGTTTTATGGTTTTTCCGACCTCAAGCAAAGTTCCTAAGCTGTAAGACACATCATGTTTCAATCCCTGATAGGGTTTTATGGTTTTTCCGACGCGTGACCTAATCGGCACAGCTAATGAATTTATTCGTTTCAATCCCTGATAGGGTTTTATGGTTTTTCCGACTTTACAAAAGTGTCTACAGCAGCTATTATTTCTTCGTTTCAATCCCTGATAGGGTTTTATGGTTTTTCCGACCTACCTCGGTGGAAGTGCAACCGGAAGCAGTGGGTTTCAATCCCTGATAGGGTTTTATGGTTTTTCCGACAAAAGAGAGAACGGCGCGAGCAAACCTAGAAAAGGGTTTCAATCCCTGATAGGGTTTTATGGTTTTTCCGACATGTTGTGCTTATTCTATATCTATTTTGTATTATGTTTCAATCCCTGATAGGGTTTTATGGTTTTTCCGACTTGGTTGGCGGTGCACCCGGTGCATTAAACACATTAATAGGTTTCAATCCCTGATAGGGTTTTATGGTTTTTCCGACCCGGCCACTGATTCCGTGCGGCCATCGTCAGGCGGTGTTTCAATCCCTGATAGGGTTTTATGGTTTTTCCGACTTCAGTGGTATCGGGAATCCGTGTTTGATAGTATTGTTTCAATCCCTGATAGGGTTTTATGGTTTTTCCGACACAGAATTGCTTAAACTGCTGCATACAAAAGTAGTTTCAATCCCTGATAGGGTTTTATGGTTTTTCCGACCAAATTAGTTGGTGAGTTTGATTACCAGCCCGAGTTTCAATCCCTGATAGGGTTTTATGGTTTTTCCGACTCTACCATACTATTTGCCTTTATTTTGCAATTTGTTTCAATCCCTGATAGGGTTTTATGGTTTTTCCGACTGTGCTCATTTTGTTCTTGCTTGGCATTTTTCTGTTTCAATCCCTGATAGGGTTTTATGGTTTTTCCGACCTGAACCAAAAGAAGCAGGAGTTAACTCTTGCAATGTTTCAATCCCTGATAGGGTTTTATGGTTTTTCCGACTTTTCTTCAGTCTCCCAAATTACCTCATTATCTATTTGGTTTCAATCCCTGATAGGGTTTTATGGTTTTTCCGACAATATCATGATTCTCTCTGAAGATTACATTTACGTTTCAATCCCTGATAGGGTTTTATGGTTTTTCCGACCATTAGCGCTGCTGTTGTTGGTTTGAGTTTGAGGTTTCAATCCCTGATAGGGTTTTATGGTTTTTCCGACGGGAGGCGCTTTTTTGGTATCTATTTTTTTGTCTAGGTTTCAATCCCTGATAGGGTTTTATTGTTTTTCCGACTTAACCCCCTTGCGGGAGGCAGCCGAATGATGAGGTTTCAATCCCTGATAGGGTTTTATGGTTTTTCCGACGTTTTGAGCGCTGGTGCGATCGGCTCCTGGACTTGGTTTCAATCCCTGATAGGGTTTTATGGTTTTTCCGACTAGATGAAAAAATCTCATCTGCAACCTCATCTCGGTTTCAATCCCTGATAGGGTTTTATGGTTTTTCCGACCGAAAAACAGCAAGTTATCAATCACTGCTTGAACGTTTCAATCCCTGATAGGGTTTTATGGTTTTTCCGACTTGTGAGTATTTCGATTTCATTGCTAACTAATTTGTTGTTTCAATCCCTGATAGGGTTTTATGGTTTTTCCGACGCAATTAAGAAGCTAAGCAAAATATTTAGCTCTGTTTCAATCCCTGATAGGGTTTTATGGTTTTTCCGACTAAAATTCAGCATTAACAGTGGGCATATTATAGAAGTTTCAATCCCTGATAGGGTTTTATGGTTTTTCCGACGACAATGTGGCAACGTTACAAACAGCAGCAACCAGGGTTTCAATCCCTGATAGGGTTTTATGGTTTTTCCGACTTTGCTGCAGACGTGATGGTTAGAGTTACAGATCCGGGTTTCAATCCCTGATAGGGTTTTATGGTTTTTCCGACCTGAATTGTTGACAGCTTCGATCAAACTGAAGGCAGGTTTCAATCCCTGATAGGGTTTTATGGTTTTTCCGACTTTGTCGCCAGAGTCTCGATCGCGAGTGCTTGGTCTGTTTCAATCCCTGATAGGGTTTTATGGTTTTTCCGACAGAATTCTAGACGCGGCTAAGCACCATATTCAAGTTTCAATCCCTGATAGGGTTTTATGGTTTTTCCGACTAAATCTTTCCATCCAATTTGGTACGATTTTTTTGGTTTCAATCCCTGATAGGGTTTTATGGTTTTTCCGACTTATTTTCAAAGTAGCCAGGCTCCATTTCTAAGTTTCAATCCCTGATAGGGTTTTATGGTTTTTCCGACAAATATGGCTAAATCAAGGTCAAACATTCCATCACGTTTCAATCCCTGATAGGGTTTTATGGTTTTTCCGACTTGCAGAATGGTTGCCCCAGTAGATGGAGCTACGTTTCAATCCCTGATAGGGTTTTATGGTTTTTCCGACGCTATAAATGCTATAAGTAAGTTGAAAGTTTCTTGTTTCAATCCCTGATAGGGTTTTATGGTTTTTCCGACATCATTGTGTTATAATCCTTGATAGCTAATTTGTTGTTTCAATCCCTGATAGGGTTTTATGGTTTTTCCGACCAGACGATTATGAATCCCGCGAACTGTTTGAAGAAGATTACAAAGTTTCAATCCCTGATAGGGTTTTATGGTTTTTCCGACGCGGAAGTTCGAGCGCTCATCGGAACTAAACCGTTTCAATCCCTGATAGGGTTTTATGGTTTTTCCGACCAGAGTTAAAGCAGCCGCTGGGAGAAGAATCACGGGTTTCAATCCCTGATAGGGTTTTATGGTTTTTCCGACCGCAAAACCGCATCAGGCAAAACCTTCATCAATGGTTTCAATCCCTGATAGGGTTTTATGGTTTTTCCGACTTACGCATATCAAATTGCAATTCCTAAACTTCCAGTAAGTTTCAATCCCTGATAGGGTTTTATGGTTTTTCCGACGTTGTATCGATACGAAGTGGGGGGAGAAATTGGGGGTTTCAATCCCTGATAGGGTTTTATGGTTTTTCCGACTAGGTTTGCCGCTGCAAATATTGCACCGGAAAAAGTTTCAATCCCTGATAGGGTTTTATGGTTTTTCCGACCAAACTTTATTTAAAGCAAGAATGTTAGTATCACGGTTTCAATCCCTGATAGGGTTTTATGGTTTTTCCGACCTACGTACACTTGGTGTGTTTTTCAGATGATTCAGTTTCAATCCCTGATAGGGTTTTATGGTTTTTCCGACATTTGCGACAATAGAAGAGCCTCAACGCGGCGACCAGTTTCAATCCCTGATAGGGTTTTATGGTTTTTCCGACAATCGAAAGAAAAGCAGCGCTCCACATAGTGTTTCAATCCCTGATAGGGTTTTATGGTTTTTCCGACCTGAGATGCTCGAAGCGCTGTTGGCTATCTCTAAGTTTCAATCCCTGATAGGGTTTTATGGTTTTTCCGACGCTGTTGCCCTCTGGTTGGTTCCCCTGGTCAGCTTGGTTTCAATCCCTGATAGGGTTTTATGGTTTTTCCGACCCAAAAAGACCGGTTGCCGAACCTATAACGTACAAAGTTTCAATCCCTGATAGGGTTTTATGGTTTTTCCGACCTAACTCGAATACCTTGCCGTCCTCCAATTCGATCGTTTCAATCCCTGATAGGGTTTTATGGTTTTTCCGACGATTTCATCGTGAAATAAATCGCTCATTGAATTGTTTCAATCCCTGATAGGGTTTTATGGTTTTTCCGACTGGGCGACATTCAGGTGTCCTCTGCCTACGCAAATGTTTCAATCCCTGATAGGGTTTTATGGTTTTTCCGACTTGTAGTAGGAAAGCCCATCTGAATGGTGAGTCATGTTTCAATCCCTGATAGGGTTTTATGGTTTTTCCGACGGATAGATATATCTAAAATCAGGCAATTGTTTACCGTTTCAATCCCTGATAGGGTTTTATGGTTTTTCCGACTGATTTAATTCCTGTTGCCAGACCTATTATCAACACTGTCGTTTCAATCCCTGATAGGGTTTTATGGTTTTTCCGACAGTTTTTAGGTGGGTTTTTTACCGAATAATCCCTTAAGTTTCAATCCCTGATAGGGTTTTATGGTTTTTCCGACTTGTAATAATTGCTATAATTATAATCACCAAGATAGTTTCAATCCCTGATAGGGTTTTATGGTTTTTCCGACCGCAGCAACAACAGCAAATCAGAAATCAAGCCAAAGTTTCAATCCCTGATAGGGTTTTATGGTTTTTCCGACTGCATCACCCACGGTTAGGTCACTCATTATGTAGTGTTTCAATCCCTGATAGGGTTTTATGGTTTTTCCGACTCAGGAATTTATAAAGGGAATAGATGGCGGCGCTATACAAGTTTCAATCCCTGATAGGGTTTTATGGTTTTTCCGACTCGATGTACGGTTCGCCGTTTTCTATGTAACTATAATCAGTTTCAATCCCTGATAGGGTTTTATGGTTTTTCCGACCGGCTACTGTTGTGGTATGCCCAGCCGGAAAAGGGGTTTCAATCCCTGATAGGGTTTTATGGTTTTTCCGACACGAAGCTGAAACAACGTAGCAGCCTGTTGGACTGTGTTTCAATCCCTGATAGGGTTTTATGGTTTTTCCGACTTTCGTTATTATAGTGATCTAGAAAGCTTTTATCAGTTTCAATCCCTGATAGGGTTTTATGGTTTTTCCGACGCTCTTTGCATTACTTTTTGTACCATGCAGCTTTTGTTTCAATCCCTGATAGGGTTTTATGGTTTTTCCGACTCCGACAGCTCCAGCGGCGATTGTCGGCATATCGATAGTAGTAGTTTCAATCCCTGATAGGGTTTTATGGTTTTTCCGACTGTCATTTTTGTCGCCACTTGCTTATTTGATTTCGTTTCAATCCCTGATAGGGTTTTATGGTTTTTCCGACCCTGGTGTCTCTTTGGTGATTACCCCTTTCGCATTATGAAGTTTCAATCCCTGATAGGGTTTTATGGTTTTTCCGACATTTCTCAACTTCCGCAGCTACCACTTAAATACAAAGTTTCAATCCCTGATAGGGTTTTATGGTTTTTCCGACACAAAAAGTTGACAGAGGATGTGCGAGGGCTGTTATCCAGTTTCAATCCCTGATAGGGTTTTATGGTTTTTCCGACGCAAGTCCCACGGGATAGCACCTTTTTGAGATCGGGTTTCAATCCCTGATAGGGTTTTATGGTTTTTCCGACTTTAGTAGATGTGCAAGGCGCGGGTTCCCGGTTGTTTCAATCCCTGATAGGGTTTTATGGTTTTTCCGACTCAAGTCGTAAAGTTGTCCGAGTCCATGCCCCTTGTTTCAATCCCTGATAGGGTTTTATGGTTTTTCCGACCATATCGGACAATTCTACTAATACAAATAGATTGCGTTTCAATCCCTGATAGGGTTTTATGGTTTTTCCGACTATAGGTGGTAGCCTCTACTCGTCATTACCGAAAATCGGTTTCAATCCCTGATAGGGTTTTATGGTTTTTCCGACACTAATCTCCTGTCCGCTGGAGATAAGTAAATCATGTTTCAATCCCTGATAGGGTTTTATGGTTTTTCCGACCTGTTTCGGCAGCAGGGGCTATTGCTTTTGTTTCAGTTTCAATCCCTGATAGGGTTTTATGGTTTTTCCGACGTTGCAGTAGTTGGTAGGTTTTACCGCCGATGCGGTTTCAATCCCTGATAGGGTTTTATGGTTTTTCCGACCAAATTGACTGGCCTGCCCAAAATCAAAGTATGGGTTTCAATCCCTGATAGGGTTTTATGGTTTTTCCGACCCGAATTTTGAGGATTGTGCCTTCGGAGTCGCGGGATGTGTTTCAATCCCTGATAGGGTTTTATGGTTTTTCCGACTTCATTTAATCACATGACTGAGGCTAATAGTTTCATTGTTTCAATCCCTGATAGGGTTTTATGGTTTTTCCGACTTGAGGGGCGAATTGTGTACAAACCTAGAGCTAAGTTTCAATCCCTGATAGGGTTTTAGGGTTTTTCCGACTTCCCTGCTTGGCACTTGAAAAGGATTCTTGAATTTGTTTCAATCCCTGATAGGGTTTTATGGTTTTTCCGACCCTTGCCCAAAATTACTACCTCCTCAAAACTAAGAGGTTTCAATCCCTGATAGGGTTTTATGGTTTTTCCGACAAGTAGTCTTCAAGCTGTTCTCCGGTTTTGCGAGTTTCAATCCCTGATAGGGTTTTATGGTTTTTCCGACCGTTGAAAGTACAACACAAAGGTACACCGAACCAACCGTTTCAATCCCTGATAGGGTTTTATGGTTTTTCCGACCAACGGAAGAAGGGAATCAAAACTGGCTGGAAAAGTTTCAATCCCTGATAGGGTTTTATGGTTTTTCCGACCGGATAGATATATCTGAAATCAGGCAATTGCTTCCCGTTTCAATCCCTGATAGGGTTTTATGGTTTTTCCGACCGGGAATGATTCGTCAGGGCTGGGGAGGGTATTAAATGTTTCAATCCCTGATAGGGTTTTATGGTTTTTCCGACGGGAAGATTGTTGGTACTAGAGCGTCGGTACAGTATTAGAAGTTGACAAAAAAAGAGATATATGAATCTACCCCGTCAAGGAATTCAACTCTATGCC
>NZ_JAUBRA010000143.1:0-4407 GCF_036701555.1 Microcoleus sp. Pol10D4 | reverse complement strand
ATCAACAGGCACATTCAGGACTTGACCGTGCAGAGTTTTGTAATTGTCAATTAGTGGGAATGGTGGATTATTTGTGACATTGATATTTGCTAAAATTCCTGGTGAAGTAAAAGCCCCATCACTGACCGTGTAAGTAAAGCTATCGATTCCAACAAATCCCGGATTCGGAGTATAAGTAAACGAACCATCAGTATTAAATCCGAGAGTGCCATTGTTGGGATTTGTGACTTTATTTGCCCTCAATACATCATCGTCTAAGTCGATGTCGTTGGCTAATACTCCCTCATCAACAGGCACATTCAGGACTTGACCGTGCAGAGTTTTGTAATTGTCAATTAGTGGGAATGGTGGATTATTTGTGATGTTAATCACAAAGGTCTGGTTTGCCGAAGTATCCAGGCCATCGTTAGCTGTACCGGCACTGTCTCTAAGGTTTAGAGTGATATTGGCAGCGCCAGTTGCACCCCCCGCCGGGGTAAAAGTCAGTTGTCCTAAAGAGTCGATCGCCGGTGGTACACTAAACAAAGCAGCATTGTCATTCCCTACCACTTGAAAACTAACAGTTTGTGCCGACTCGTTGGCGGGGCCTGGGGAAATACCTGTGGCCCATCCAGGGACAGTTTGCTGGCCTGCGTTGTGGCTGGCGATGGGATCGACCCCTTTAATAAACGAGGGTGGATCGTTGACTGGATTAACTGCGATCGAACTTGTTAAACTATTAGTGCTAAACGGCGTTGTTCCCTCGGTAACAGAAGCATTGACGCCCGCAGTACCGTTACCCACTCCGTTACTTCCATCCCACGCCCGAAAAGTAATTGTTGGTTCGCTTCCAGGGGTACTGTAATAGTCTGGGTTGGGTACAAACCGAACTTTCGCCGGCGTTTGCAGGGAAACCCGCGTCAGGTTGATGTTAGCTTGCGCCGAGGTTGTGTCGTCACCGAGGAATAGAAAATTAGGAGTTTCGTAAGGATCTATCGGACCAATAAATGCTGAATAATCGCGCAGCGGGCCGGCTAGTATGATAGCGCTGCCATCGGAAAGAGAGTAATTGTCACCTTGAACTCTGAGAGTGTAGTCAGTAGCAATATTGGTGTTATAACCAACATTCTCTGCTGCAAAAAATAAGCCGTTGGTTTGTCCGCTTTGGTTGGGAGTAATGCCGTCGCCTTGTGCAAAGATATTGCCCGAAGTTGCAGATAGGCGCTGGAAACCAATTTCAATGGCTTTGCGATCGCTAGTAACGGCAACAATGCTAAAGCCCGCCCGATTTTGATTAGTCCGGGATTCCGAGATAATTTGGAGATTAAAAGATAAGCTAAAGCCCGTTGTGCGATCGAGCGGGAGAAATGACGGATTTAAAGATTTTTTTGTATATCCAGCATAGATGCTATTGGCAGCAGTGCTGTTTAAATTAACTCCATTACCGTTAAAAAATTCGGAAGCTGTAGCGGTAGGAGAAACAATATTTAAGTTAGCCAAAGACAGCCAATTTTGAGAACTGGGAGTGTTACCAAGTAAGCCATTATAAAGAGGAGTCGGGCCGAGTACGGTTGCTGAACTTTCCGACACTGTGCCGAAATTTGTCCAAGTATTGCCGTCAGTTGAAAATTGCCAGTTACCGTTAGTATTGTCTGCTGCGGTGACTGCGACACCCAAAGGATCGCCATTAGCGTCACTTCCTAACTCGCTAGTGAGGTTGAAAATACTAAAGCCTGTGTTATCTGCGCTGGGTATATCTTCATTAATTGCGATCTGCGGATTAACATTAGGACCTGCCCAAGTCGGAGCAATGTTAACCGGCCGGTTGCGGAGACTGTTAATATAAATAGTGTTAATTCCGCCGTTGGGTAAACCCAAGGAGCCGGGACTATCTATAGTATAACTAGCAGTTCTGTTGATGCCGCCAATATCGCTCACAAACTCGACATTACCCCCGTTGCTTGGTGCTGGAATTTGCACCTTAGCTGCACTCCCAAATGCTCCGTGTGTTCCTGATGTCCTCCAGGCGAGGGAATCAACAGAAGTAATTCCCGCACTGCTAGTATCTACCCAAACAATATCTGATTCTGCAAAATTCCCAGGCAAATTTCCGGCTGGGAGCAGCTTTGTCAAAAATCCACCTGCGGGACTCAATCGAATGTTCCAATCGTTGTTTGTTCCCGAGGGTATGGGGTTGTAGGCAATCTCTTGATTAGCAACCGAACCGCCGATCGTAAGTATTGTTCCTGCTTTAAACACAGGAGCAATACTTGCCATATCAGTAAATCGATAAGCTGAATATTTAGCTGCTGTTGCCTCAGTTGAGTCGCCTACAAAATAGCTCTGAAGCTGAGTTGCACTTACATCTTCTGTGAGCAGTAACTCTACATACTCGTTGTCTGTAATGTTTGCAGTATCCCGCCGGAATTCGTTAATAATTATCTGTCCCATCTAGATGCACCTAAATTTCAAATGATTATGTATTAGCTGCCAACTACTGTGGCTGTTTTTTCACTGTTAAATTGAATCTGCGTAATTACACTGAGATTACTGTCCGTATAGTTGTTGTTGTTGTTGAAGTCATTTTTGTTACTAAAATAATATCTGGAGTGCTGAGCCGTGTTAAGCAAAAGCTTGGATTATTGCGGAACTGCCGATCGGCGATCTAGAAGCAGCAATTTTTGCCTTCGTTAGCTGACTCAGTTGCTTCACAAAGTTAGCGCCCTTCTCCCCCGCCGCTACATCGCACCCATAAAGCAAAATCTCTCCACAGTCTGCCAGCGATCGCGACCAACCCTGCAATTGCTTACCATAAGTTTTTAAATTTGTCAAGTTTAGATCAATCGCGCCTAGCAGCAAACTCGCGGGGCGACCGTGGGAGAGGATATGAATGCTTTTGATATTGCTGCAACTCGCTAGCGCGGCCGTGATTTGTGCTACTCCATCCCGTGCCGCATCGAGGGTAATAACTTCTGTCCCCGCTGCGATGCCGTTGCGGAGAGTTTGGCGATCAGGAAGGGCAGAGTCTAGAAAGGCGATCGAACTAAAAACTGAACTCATAAAATTTGGCATAATACACCTTTGGTTAGATGACGGTAGGAAAATTAAGGCGTGTAGAGCTTAGCAAATTCAAACCTTAAATGTCATGAGTAAAATTAACAATCAAGACGAATACTAATTTTCCGTGAACCTGCAACAGAGGCATCTTGATAGGGGCGGGTTTAGCCAATAAATCCTTTAAAAAACCGACAATTCCGGTACAAAACCCGCCCTATCAAGGTTCGATCGCCAAAAGTTCTTCTACTACCAATCCTTTCTCAATAGCGAGCACTGCTGCTTGAGTGCGATCGGGCACTTCTAACTTTTGCAAAATCGCGTGCACATGAACCTGCACCGTACCCGGAGCAATGTACAATATTTGTGCAATTTCCTGATTGCTTTTCCCCCCGCAACTAAAGCTAAAATTTCCTGTTCTCGCTTCGTCAGTGGATTCTCTAAAACTTCCCCTCTCAACCCATTTTTAAAAGGTTCGGGATTAGCAAAAACCGCCCTAATTTCCGCAGTCGCGGTCTGATCCCACCACGAAGCGCCCGCCGCTACCGATCGAATTGCCAACACCAAAGTTTCCGCCGCAATTCCTTTTAGGCAATATCCCTGAGTTCCCGCTGCAATTAATCTTTCAATTAACGATTTTTGCGAATGAGATGTTAAAATTAAAACGGCCATTGCTGGATGTCGCTGTTTAATTTGGCGGCACGCTTCAATACCGCCAATTCCCGGCAAACCGACATCGAGAACTACCACATCGGGCAAGTGTTCCTGAGTCAATTCTACCGCCGTTTCGCCATCTTCCGCTTCAGCAATTACTTGCAAGCAAGTTTCTTGCTGCAACCGCGTTTGCCGCCCCAACCTAAACAGTTCGTCGTCTTCAACTAAGAGAATTCGCAAGGGATAAACTGGTTGCATTTCTCTGGGATAGCAGGGAGTCTAAATCCAAACAAAGCGCCCTGTGGAAATTTATTTCCTGCCCAAATTATACCTCTGTGAGCGTCAATGATTTGGCGAGATAAGTATAACCCCAATCCCGATCCTTTGGCTTGCCGATCGCCGTTTCCTTGATAAAAATGCTCGAACAAGTGGGGCAGTTCATCGGCGGTAATTCCCAAGCCACTATCGATAACTTTCACCACCTGATAACTCGAATAAGATGCCATAACAATTTCTACTTTACCGCCACGAGGAGAATGGTTAATTCCGTTTGTTAACAAATTAGCAAAAACGTGCTGAAGTTGCACCGCATCGCCATTTACCCACAAAGAGCGACGGAAATCAGACTCTCCGTAACTCATATTACTCCCTTCCCGCTAGAAGACTATAGAATGAGATTATAGATATGTTGAATCGTGTTGGCAATTTGGATGGGAGTCT
>NZ_JAUBRA010000012.1:0-118023 GCF_036701555.1 Microcoleus sp. Pol10D4 | reverse complement strand
TAAGACTCAGATGTGCATATTTAAATAATGAGATTAAAATGGGTAGGTATGCTTAGTTAAAAAGCGGGATGCTCCCTTTTTGCTTCTCTCGTCAATACAGATGAGGTGAATAGGTTGTAATGCCAAATATGTCAAGTAGTAACTAACTCGATACAAACCCTCTAGCTGCGCGTAGGTAGGCATCCAAACCTAAAACTTTCTCGAAACTGGCATCTATTGTAGCATTCCTGTTTGCGATCGCACTTTCACCCTCGAAGATAACGTCTATCAGTGCAGCAAAGAGTTATGGAATTTGGTTTGTGGCTCTTGACAGCCATGTATTACGAATGTAGTGTAAAGTGGCGGTAGAAAAGCTCGATCGACCGACACCAGCAAACAAAATGGATAAAAAACCTATGCAACCTATCCGACAAGGCGACGTAATTCTCACCCCCGTACCGAAAATCGAAGGAGAAAAAAAATCTCACCTAACTCTCGCCGAAGGTGAAGTCACCGGACATTCTCACCAGATTATTGAGGGACAAGCTGAACTTTATGAAAAAGACGGCACTCTGTACTTGCGGGTGCTTTCACCGACAGCTTTATTGAGTCACGAAGAACACCATGCGATCGCAATTCCCGAAGGTAATTGGATGGTGCGAATTCAGCGGGAATATGAGCCGCAAGGTTGGAGGTATGTCGCAGACTAAGATTAAAAAACTAACGCCAGAACAAGCAGCTTTGATTCCAGTTTATCGGGAAAAGTGGAGAGCGATATCGCTTTCCACTGGCCCGATAAATCGCTCGCAAGCTGCGGAAACAGTTAAATCGGCTTACAGTGCGATCGGCAAAAAAGCACCGGAAATCATTTGGCAGTTTGTGGGATTTTTGCATTTTGGTTCTTAATTTACCTCATTCCTACGGCAGAAATTGGATGGTTTTTCAATACATTGTCCGGGATTGCGGCTTGATTTATCCCTATGACAAAGTTTGCATTGTCTACGAAAAGCCGATCGCACTTTCTGCAGACAGCAACCACCGCTTGCACGCCGAAGGAACACCAGCGGTACAATTTGCCGACGGTTTTTCGATTTACGCCTATCACGGCGTGATTTTACCCGAATGGTACGGCAGGCTGCACCCGCACGAGTGGCAGTTTAAGTGGGTGTTGAAGGAACAGAATGCAGAAGTTCGGCGGGGATTAATTCAGGGCATTGGTTACGATCGCATTTGTCAAGAATTAGCGGTGACAGAATTAGATTGTTGGCAGGAATACACTTTATTAACCATCGAGTTTGAGGATGATTTTGATCAAATGGGTAATGCAAAGCCAGTTTATTTGTTAAAAATGACTTGTCCGAGTACGGGACACATTCACGCTTTGCGAGTGCCGCCTGATGTAACATCTGCTAAAGAGGCAATTCGCTGGGTAAATTGGGATATTGACCCAGAGGAGTTTTCCGTGCAAACCTGAGTAATACAAATTTAAAAAAGTGTTGCTACAATCATTAGTCTTATACCAATTGTTAAAAGTCACAGATACCCGCGCCAGACTTAGGATCAGCCGTTTCCCTACCCGATATCTGTACCTCAGTCAACTGAAAACCGCTATTTTGACAAAAGCCTTAATTCATCAAACACTAATCAACGTCCCACTGTGTGCCACTTCCAAGGGTGGAATGCACCAACCACCGATCGCCCAAAAACGGTTAATAAGATGAAGAAGAAGCCCACCCTCGATCGAAGGTGGGCTCTGTTCATGCCAGCTTACCGACAGCTAGGCAATCGGGTCTCTTCGCTGGTAGACGTAAAAGCTCAGAAAAAGATCCGAACGTCCGAAAAAACTTCTCGCCCACCATTAAGCTTCAGTTTACCCAACCGGATCGGGAAAATTGCGCCCGTAGCGATGTTCCCCTGACATCGGGGAACACTGGGGCTTCAACTTTTCAATAGACTTCTGCAAAAAAGCTCGTCTTGGGCCGGCAGGATGCCTAACCCCTACTGCCGACAAGAATTAAACTTGTTCGATAAGTCTCATATTCTCTTCTTTAACTTTGATTTCCCAACCGATTAGGCATCGTGATCATGTGCAAAACGACGGAATAGGAAATCTAGGGCGTAGTTCCGCAAATTGTAGTATTCCGGATCTTCCATCATTTGAACCCGATCGCGCGGACGCGGAAAAGGAATCTCCAAAACTTCGCCAATTGTCGCCGACGGGCCGTTAGTCATCATCACCAGTCGATCGGCCAAAAACAGCGCTTCATCAATATCGTGAGTAATCATCAACACCGTACAGCGGTGATCGTTCCAGATTTTCAGCAACTCTTCTTGCAATTCCTCCTTAGTAATTGCGTCCAGAGCACCAAAAGGTTCGTCTAAAATTAGCACTTTTGGGCGAATTGCCAAAGCGCGGGCAATCGAAACCCGCTGCTTCATCCCCCCCGAAATTTGTGGCGGTCTTTTCTCAGCAGCTTCTGTCAATCCCACCATCGCCAAATGCTCTTTGACGATCGCATTTTTTTCCACCTTCGACTTCTCAGGAAATACAGCATTAACCGCCAGATAAACATTTTCAAACACCGTGCGCCAAGGTAGTAAAGCATAACCCTGGAACACCACCATGCGATCGGGGCCCGGCTTCGTAATCCGCTCTCCGTTAATCGACACGGTGCCCTGGCTGGGATGGCTAAAACCCGACACCATATTTAACAGTGTTGATTTGCCACAGCCCGAGTGTCCAATCAGAGTAATAAACTCTCCCTCAGCTACATTCAGATTGACGTTTTCTAAAGCCCTGTAACCGTTTGGGTATACTTTATAAACATTGTCCATCACCAAAAAAGGTTGGCGGCGGCCTTTTCCCGGCTGGATTTGAGTTTTGGTGTTCGTCTGGTTTTTAGTGGTGTTGAGCATGGGTTTAGGAAATTGTGATTGGGTGATTTGCGAGGAAAGTTCGGCAACGGATTATGTAACGGATGTAACGGATGTAACGGATATAACGGAGGTCATGAAGAGGGAATTGCTCACTAGCAATTAGCACTTAAAAACTAACAACTAACAATTAGCAATTACCCTGTTTTTATCTAACTAAAAACCGCTCTAAGCAGCTCGGCGGCCGGAATCGAGTACAACTTCCGCCATCGTGAAATCGCGTTTAATCGCCAGATTGTTGAGATAGCCGATCGGATCGTCAGCATTAAACACCGAGCCGTCAAACAAGCTGAGAGAACCGCGAGTATAAGTAATATCAGCCATCCCCAGCTCTCGCGCAGCCGTGCTGAACGCACCGACTCGCACCACCCGCTCCAGAACTTCCACCCAGTTGCGCGGGAACACAGTATCGCCCCAGCGCGCCATCTGCACCATGTGCCAGAGTTGTTCGGTGCGGCTTGGGCGATTCACCCCATCTCCAGAAAACAAGTGGTGGGCGTATTCCCGCATCGGAGTATCGAGGTTGCAAGCAACAGATCTCGGGTCGCCTAGTTGGATGTAACTCTTATCAGTAGCGACGTACTCCCTTCCCGCGACAATTTCCGAAACCTCGGCGGCGTGATTTGGATCGGCGCAGTAGTGACAAGCTTCCAGCAAAGCTTTGACTAGAGCAATGTGAGTGTTGGGATAAGCATTTGCCCAGTCTTCCCGAACTCCGAGAATTTTGCCGGGGTGTCCGGGCCACAGTTCCAAATCTGTAGCCACTGTAAAGCCGACTCCTTCCATCGATGCCCGCAAGTTCCAAGGTTCGCCGACGCAGAAACCGTCAATAGTGCCGCCCTGCAAGTCAACGATCATTTGAGCTGGTGGGATATTTTTCAGCAACACATCGCGATCCGGGTCAATGCCACCGGAAGCCAGCCAGTAACGCAGCAACAGGTTGTGCATCGAAGAAGGGTGAACGATGCCCATACGGTGGGTTTGCGCGGGCGTTCTCTGGAGCATTTTTTTAAAGTCTGCCAGAGTGTAGATCCCTTGGTCGTAAAAGCGCCTCGCGAGGGTAATTCCGTTACCATTGCGGCTCATGGTGAGGGCTGTAACCGTCGGAATCGGCTGCTCTTGGTGGCCCCCCAAGCTCAACCACATCGCCATCCCAGAGGGCATTTGGGCTGCGTCTAAGTAACCTGCGGCGATGCCGTCTACGATGCCGCGCCAGCTTGTTTCCCGCACGAGGTGGACTTCATCGAGACCGTGCTTGGCAAAAAAGCCTTTTTCTTTAGCGACAGCGAGGGGAGCACAGGCTGCCAGAGGAATAAAGCCGAGTTCGAGGTTGACTTTTTCTAGGCCGTGGCGGGCGATCGCGGGTACTTTCCGCGCCCGCAGTTTTTTGACGCGCTTCTGCTGGTTGAGGAAGTAAATCATTTCGCTACGTAGAGCGTAGTAGCTGGGGTGTGAGACGACTTCCATCCGTTTGCGGGGGCGGGGGATGTCTACTTCGAGAATCCCGCCAATCTTCGATTCTGGGCCGTTGGTGAGCATGACAATGCGATCGCTCAGCAACACCGCCTCATCCACGTCGTGAGTCACCATCAGAGCACTAATTTCGTACTCTTGGCAAATTTCCATCAACTTTTCTTGCAAGTTGCCGCGAGTCAAAGCATCCAAAGCGCCGAAGGGTTCGTCTAAGAGTAACAGTTTGGGGCGCAGGGCCAGAGCACGGGCGATCGCCACCCGCTGTTTTTGTCCGCCTGATAGCAGTGCGGGTTGCTTCTCGGCGTGGGGCGTCAAGCCCACCATATCGATGTGTTTTTGAATGATTTCGAGGCGTTCGGCTTTGGGTAAGCCGCTCATTACCGAGTCTACGGCTAGGGTAATATTTTCTCTGACCGTCCGCCAAGGTAGCAGCGAATAGTTTTGGAATACTACCATGCGATCGGGGCCTGGCTGGGTGATTCTTTGTCCGTCGATCGTCACCAATCCTTCTGTGGGTAGATCCAAACCTGCCACCATATTTAATAGCGTAGATTTACCGCAGCCGGAGTGTCCGATTAAGGAGATAAATTCTCCTTTTTTAATTTCTAAGTCGATGCCTTTGAGGGCTATGTATGTGCCACCGTCTGTTAAATTAAATACTTTTCCGACTTGTTCTACTGCAATCAAAACAGACATGATTTTCTTGCCTTTTTTGTAAGTTTGTTATTTGACTGTTGACTGTTGACTGTTGACTGTTGACTGTTCGCTGTTGATATATAACAGCTAATAGTTAATATATGACTGGAGACAGCAACCTGTTTCTTAAATCAACCAAAAAACTTTTTTTAATCCATTAACAACAGTTAAAAAAAAAGGTTTCTCAGCCAGGGAGTTCGTAATTGCTGTAACCGTGAACCGTCAACAGTCAACTGTGAACAGTCAACTGTGAACAGTCAACATATCTAATTAGCTACTTTCCTTGAGAAGGAGCAATCTTTTGCTGCAACCAAGCCATCATGCGATCGAGCAATAAACCAACAGCCCCAATGTAGAACACCGCTAACAGAATTTCGCTGATGTAGTTTTGCTGGTAAGCATTCCAAATAAAGAAGCCGATACCCGTAATCCCAGACATCACGATTTCCGCAGCAATAATCGCCAGCCAAGCCAAACCGATCGCAATTCTCAATCCTGTGAAGATGTAAGGAAGCGCCGACGGAAACAAAATATTCATGTAATATTCCTGACGAGAAAGTTGCAGCACTTTCGCCACGTTGTTGTAATCGTCGGGAATTTGGCGAACACCTTCAGCCGTGTTGATTAAAATCGGCCAAACTGAAGTGATAAAAATCACGAACAAAGCAGCAGGTTCGTTTTGTTGCAGTGCAGCCAGGGCAATGGGTACCCAAGCCAAAGGAGCCACCATCCGCAAAAACTGAAAAAGCGGATCTAAAGCGCGGTTTAGAAAAGGATTTGTACCTACCAAAACACCCGTACCAATTCCCACAATGGCCGCGAGAGTGTAGCCTTTTGCCACCCGTTCCAAACTCGCCAAAGTCTGCCAAAATAATCCAATTCCGTAGGTTTTGGAGTTCATGAAAGGATACAGCAACAAAATCCGCGTCCGTTCGTCCGTCCAAATGCTGATCGGCCCCGGCAGTTTGATCAGTCCCGTACTTGACAAGAATTGCCAAACCAACAGAAAGCCCAAAACTCCTAAAATTGGCGGCAAGATATTTGGGGAATTCTTCTTCCAAAATTCGCCAAATGCTCCTTGTGCATTGCCGCCTCTCCGACTTGTACTTACAGCCATGCTGCTAATCTCCTATGTCTGGTGCTGTGTATTTTCGAGACTAAACTTTGAGAGTAAATTATGGGAAGCTAAGACCCCATCACACTTTTTTAATTGCCAAACTCTTGAGATAAGCTTCTGGATTTTCCGGGTTGAATTCTGTGCCGTCAAAGAACTTCTCAACACCCCGAGACGTACTTTTCGGAATGTCAGCATCAGCAACTCCGGCTAATTTGGCTGCGGCTTTCCACAAATCTTCTCGGTTGACTTTATCGATGATTGTCTTAGAATCGGCCAAGGTGTTAGTTGGCAAGAAACCCCAGCGCACGCTTTCGGTTAAGAACCACAAATCGTGACTCTTGTAGGGATAAGAAACGTTGCCGAGGTCGTCTTTCCAGTACAGCGGACTCATCTTGAAATCGTCGATCGCTGGTTGGCCGTCACCCATGAGGTACTTGCCTTGGTAGGGAGGTGTCAAAACTGCCGGAGCTACGTCAAAGTAGTTTCTGCCAGAAGTAATGGCTACTAATTCTGGGCGATTTTCTGGTTTGTCGCACCACTGCTGCGCTTCGATCAGTCCTGCTAGCAGGGCTTCTGTGGCCTTGGGGTGTTTGTCTACCCAGTCGCCACGAATAGCGAGATATTCCTCTGGGTGATCTTTCCAGATTTGGCCAGTCAGGGCGGACATGAAGCCGATGTCCTCTGTGACGATCCGCAGGGGCCAGGGGTCGCCGGTACTGAAACCGTCCATGCTGCCGGTTTTCATGTTGGCTACGGTTTGCGCTGACGGTACTGTTAGCAACTCGGCTTCTGTGTCGGGATCGATGCCGTTAGCTGCTAGCCAGTAGCGAATCCAAAAGTCTTGATTGGCTTTGGGAAAGGTGTAGGCTGCTTTGAAGGGCGTGCCTGCTTTTTTGAGGCCTTTCATGTAGTCTTGGGCCGCTTGGTCTAGTTTAAGCCCGATGCCTTTGCCTCGGTGTTTGGCTGCGATCGCAATTCCATTTCCTTGAGTGTTCAACTGGGCTAGAACATACATGGGGATTTGGACGCTGTTTTTGGTAATCAACCCTTTACTAATTTGATAAGGCATCGGCATTTGCCACTGGCCACCGTCAATGCCGCCGCCTGCCGATCCAATTTCTAGGTTATCTCTGGCAGAACCCCAGTTGGCTTGCTTAGCAACTGTTACCTCAGTCATGCCGTATTTGGCAAAAAAGCCTTTTTCTTGGGCAATGATTAAAGGTGCTGCTTCGACGATCGGGATGTATCCCAATGTGATTTTAGTGCTTTCAATTCCTTCGACTCTTTTCTCGTTGGCAACAGCCATTACTGAGGTAGCTGCGGGTATCGCGCCGTCAGCACCAGCAGTGGCACCGGGTTCTGGAGGATTTCCCAAACAGCCTTTGAGCAGTATTGAACTGACAGCAGATGCACCTGCTGTAACGATAAATTTACGCCGAGAAAATTGCTCTGAAAATTTTGTCATAGTCTAGCCTCGCTGCAATTCATAATCTTCTGTAACGACATCACTGAAGTTTATCAATGCGCTTTTTTTCTGTTCGTTAATGGAATTTAGCGAACTGTTTTGGGCGCTGGTTCGCAGGAGGGATCAAAAGATTTATAGCTAGCATAAGTCTTTAAACTATCCCTGCTGATTTTACACTTTTGATTAACTCAATATCTCGACGATCGGCCGAGCGGTGCGATCTCCCAAAAAGCGAGCAGCACATTTTCTTGGCTTGATAATTAACTCTACCGTACTATTGCAGAAATTCTAAAACAATTATTAAATTTGATTGATAAGTAAATCTTTTAGGATCACGCTATCGATAACGAACCGTTGGAAAGGGCGAGCTGGTTGGCTTATCAAAACTGCTTCAAACTAAGACTTGCTGGGTAAAGGTTGTAACGAAGGCCGATCGGGCAGCCTTCAACTCTATTGTCAATAAGTTGCCAACATCGCAGCTACCGCACATTTACTTTGTTAATATATGTCTATTTTTCTTCAGAGCTATTGTAGTCTTTTATACAGAAAAAATTAACATTGTACGATTCGCCTATTTTCAAAGGGTTAACTGGTTTTCAGTGGTGGACTAAAATTGGCGCTTAATCGTAAGTAATTTACCGGATATGATATGACGTGGGCTTTCAGTTGCGATTTCTGTAAAACAGAGAAACCGGGTTTCTTCAAGAAACCCGGTTTCTAAGCACCCGAAATTACTAATCGGTCGCAGTACCTACAAGTTCGATTAGTTCGGTGGATCAAAGCGGTTGACGGAGAGAGCAACACCGATCATTGGCAGAGCGACACCGAAGCAAATCAGCCACTGATCCAGATTCATCGGAGCCGTCTCAAATATGCGATTGACAAAGGGAGAGTTAGCAAAGATAATCTGCAAAATTATCGCCAGAACAATTCCCACACCGAGGGCGGGGGCGCCACTAACTTCTTCCTTAGAACCGCTAAATTTAGCAATCAAAGAAGGCAACAACTGGCTGAGACTCAACAGGTAAAAAATTCTCCCCATTACCAAAGCTTGAATCGCCATCGTGCGGGCCAGTTCCAAGGTTCCCCAAGGAGCTTGGCGTACCCATTCAAACATTCCGAAAATCAGAGTCCAGTTGTAAAGAGAAATAGCGATGATCCGCTTGATCCGATTTTGAGTCAGGAAAGGTTCGTTTACCGGTCGGGGCTGCTGTTTCATGACTCCCGCTGACTTGGGCTCGAAAGCCAGAGGCACTGTCATGGTGATCGAGTTGAGCATATTCAGCCAGAGAATTTGTAGCGACAAAATCGGCAATTCTCGACCTAGGAGGGTGCTGAGCAAAATTGTCATTGATTCTCCGCCGTTGACTGGGAGAATGAAGCTGATTGCTTTGAGCAGATTTTTGTAAACCGAGCGCCCTTCTTCGACAGCAGATTCGATCGACGCAAAGTTATCATCGGTAAGAATCATGTCGGCGGCTTCCTTAGAAACCTCAGTACCGCTGCCCATCGCAATACCGATATCCGCTTGTTTCAGCGCCGGCGCGTCGTTAACGCCGTCTCCCGTCATCGCCACAATTTCGCCTTTTTGCTGCAAAGCTTCTACCAGGCGGAGTTTTTGTTCGGGGGCGACGCGGGCAAAAACTGAGCCGGCTTCTACGGCTTCGCCGAGTTCCTGCTTGCTCATTGCTGCGAGTTGAGCGCCGGTGTAGGCTACAAGTTCTCTGTGGTGTTTAGTTTTGCGGAATCCCATGCGGCGGGCGATCGCCTTGGCTGTAGCGATGTGGTCGCCGGTAATCATTTTGACTTGGATGCCGGCGGTTTGACAAGCTTGGACGGCTGCGATCGCTTCTGCGCGCGGCGGGTCAATCATGCCTTGGAGTCCCAAGAAAACCAGCCCTGACTCCAAATCCGAGTGATCGACGGAATTTTGGCTTTCGGGTACTGGCTTTTTCGCTAAAGCCAAGACGCGCAAGCCTTGCTTTGCCATTTCATCGACTTGGTGGTGGATTTGTTCGCGATCGACTTCTACCGGATTTCCTTGGGTATCGAGACTGGAACCGCAGCGGCCGAGAATTGATTCTACGGAACCTTTGACGTACAAAATTTTGCCAGTGGGAGTTCGGTGCAGCGTCGCCATGTATTGAAACTGAGATTCAAAGGGAATTGAATCCAACCGCTGCATTGACTTGGACAAAATTTGCTGGCTCAAATCAGCTTTTTTGCCTGCAGCAATTAACGCTCCCTCTGTCGGATCTCCGACGACTATCCAATTATCGTCTTTGAATTCCAGATGAGAGTCGTTGCAAAGGAGTCCAGCTTGTAAACATTCTTGCAAAGTTGGAGCTTGGCTGACAGTAATTGGCAGTTGGTTGAGTTGAATTTCACCTTCGGGGCTGTATCCCGTACCCGTAACCGAGTAGGATTCGCCGCCAGAATAGATTTCTTGCACCGTCATTTGGTTTTCCGTCAAGGTTCCGGTTTTGTCGGAACAGATGACTGTAGCGCCGCCGAGGGTTTCCACTGCGGGCAATTTGCGGACGATCGCGTGGCGATTTGCCATCCGGGAAACGCCTACGGCTAGGGTGACGGTAATGACGGCGGGTAAGCCTTCGGGAATTGCGCCGACAATCAGCGCGACAGCGGGTTCGACTGCTTCTTTAAAGGCTGAAACTCCCTCTGGGACAGGTCTGCCCAATCTGACGGCGAAGGTCAAGGTTGCCATTCCCAACACGAATAACAGCCAGTTTTGACTGAATTGGTTGAATTTGCGGGTTAAGGGGGTGGTGAGGTCGATGTGCCGATCTAATAGTTGGGAGATTTTGCCGGTTTCGGTTTTATTGGCGATCGCAATTACGATGCCGCTAGCTTGGCCAAATGTGACAAAACTGCCGGCATAGGCCATGTTATCCCGTTCTGCTAGTGGCGTTTCTTTTGGCAGAACTATGTCTCCAGACTGTCCTAATTCTTTTTCGACAGCAACTGATTCCCCGGTGAGTCCCGATTCGTCGATTTGCAAGTCGCGGACTTTCATTAAGCGCAAGTCTGCCGGTACTTTGTCGCCGGAAGTCAGGGTTACTAAGTCGCCGACAACGAGTTCTTTGGAGGGAATTTTTAATTTTTTGCCGCCCCGAATAACTGTGGCTTCAGTGGTGACAGCTTGGGCTAGGGCTTCAATTTTTTTCTCTGCTCCAGCTTCTTGGATGAAACTAATAGTAGCGTTGGTGGTGGTTACGCCCCAAATTACACTAGCGTTTAGCCATTCTCCGATCACTGCTTTGATTAAACCTGCACTCAACAAGATGATCAGGAGGGGTTGATTAAATTGCAGGAGAAATTTTAACCAGGCTGGTTTCCCTGCTTTAACGGTTAGTTCGTTGGACCCGAATTTCTGTTGGCGATGGTTGGCTTCTGTTGGTTCTAAACCGCTTTCCAGGTTGGTTTCTAAGATTGTTGCAACCTTGGATATTTCTAGGTAGTGCCAATATTGCTCTGCTACGTCTACATCGTTGGCGGATCTTGATGGCATGATTCTTCCTGAATATTTGGGGTGTGTGAGGAGCTTCGATCGCTCATTAATAGGCACGCTCAATACAACTCAGCGCTCGTTGGAGCGTGAATATATTGAGCGGCTTAATTTTTGGTTGATTACTTTAACGGGCTGTGACTTACATCTATAATACAACGGATGTGGCCGTTTGTGGCAAGATATTTGGGGGATTTTTTCCGGCGCTAAATCTTGTTTGGGACTTGGTGGCTAAGGTGGGGAAAAGTCGATCGAATCCCTTGACATTTTGCAAATTTTAGGTGTGGTTGAAGACAGAGGGAAGAAGGCAGAAGGCAAAAGAAAAATGCTGCCATTCCCCCACTCTCTCCTCCTCCTCCGCTGCCCCACGGACGATCGCATAAATGTTACAACCTAGTTAAGCGACCATATTCTGAACTTATGGAAATAGTAGTGACGCTGGTGCTGGGTTCGGTGCTGTTAGTCTGGGGAATGCGCTTCGGGCGGGTGTTAGTTCGATCGTCCGTTACAGAAGAGGATTTGTTTAAAGGCAGAAATTCGATCGCCCTGGCTTTCGCTATGCCCTCGCCTGCGATCGTTTTGACTTGGATGCCGACTGTTTGACAAGCTTGGACTGCCGCGAGATCAATTCATGACTCAATGCTATAAATTGCTAATCTGCTAGCCCAAAAGATTGAGCGCCCTTTAGACAATTGAATTGAGATTTTGGGCTGCCTCGTTCAATTGTTGAGTGCCTAATTTGGTTTGAGTAATACCACTAGCGGTTTCTTTTGCCGCTAGGTTGAGGCTGTTCATCGCCTCCACTACTTGTTTAATAGCAACTGCTTGTTGTTGAGCAGTTAGAGAAATTTGTTGATTGTTCAATACCACATTGTTAACAGCATTTGCTACTTCCGAGAAAGCTGCTGCTGTTTCTTGACTGATTTTGGTTCCTTTTTCTACTGTTTTAGTACCTTCCTTTGTCACCGTTACGGTGGAATTTATCGCTGTCTTGATATCATCGACAAGTCGATTAATTTTCTCGGCTGATTTCTTACTTTGGTCTGCTAGTTTGCGGATTTCTGTGGCTATGACAGTAAAACCTTTGGCGTTTTCACCCGCTCGGACTGCTTCTACTGAGGCATTTAGTGCCAGCATATTTGTTTGATTTGCTAAATCTGTGACATCAGTAGAGATATTGCCAATTTGATCGGTTTGTTCGCTCAATTTCAGAATTTGGGCCGCCATTGCCCCGACATTTTCTTTCAATATTATCATCGATTCCAGGGTTTGCTCCACTGCTAGGGTTCCCCTTTCAGTGCTCTTTAAAGCTTGCCGTGCAGATTCCGCACCAGCTTGGGCTTGCTGGGCTGATTGTTGGGAAGCCGCGCCCAACTCATCCATTGTGATTGTAGTTTGATTTACAGAGCTCGATTGCTGTGCGGCTGTGCGTTCCTGCTGTTCTACTGTGGCCGCAATTTCTGTGGAAGAACTGGCGATCGTATTTGCTACCTGATTGATTGGTCGGATAATTTTATTAAAAATAAATAATACAATAAATGAACCCAATACTACAGCAACAACCGTACCTCCTATAGAAACAATCACCGCTAATTGCTCCGACTGTTTTGCTAATTTTGTTCGTTGAACCAGTAAAGCATCTTCTACCTTAAGCATTTCTCCCAGCTTATCCCTAATTTCATCCATTAACATCCTGCCTTTACCTGAAATCACCAATGCTCTTAGCTCTGCTTCTTTACCAGCCCTTTTCAGGGATATAGTTTCCGCTAATTCATCGAGTTTTTGCTGACCCAAATTTTCAACTTCCTCCAAAGTTTTAACTTGTTTAGGGATATCTTTTACTAAGTATTTGGTCTCATTTACTGTTTTATAAAAAGCGACTGTCCCCTTTTTGTAAGGTTCTAAAAATTCTTCCTTTCCAGCGAATATAAACCCTCGCTGTCCTGTTTCAGCATCCAATAAAGTTTTTTCTAGGGCTTGCAAATTTGTCTGGACTACATAAGTGTGCGTTTGCCACTCAATAGCTTTTGCTAACTTATCCATACTCAATTTAGTGGCAAATCCGATGCTAATCATTAACAAAAAAATGGAGCCGAAGCCCAAGGGAACTACTTTACTAAGCCGAATAATATTTTGCCACATATCACTTTTACTCCTTGATTCGTTGTTGACTTTTGTGGGGAAATTTACAGCATCAATAATTTGCTGATCTTTTTTACCAAAGTAGTTATTTAATCCCTAATACTAATTCATAATTAATGCCAGTTTTTTCGTAAAAAAATCCAGCGCTTCTTTTTGCTTTCTTTGCTTTACCAACTCAACCATTGACTCAGACTCATCAATAAAAATCTGGCAAAACTTAATGTCAAGCAAGCGATGCAGGTCAAGCCTTTAGGATTAAGAGTTGTTTGGCCTGCTTGGATTTGGGATAAATCCTGTTTATTCGATTGTAGCGGGAAATTCAGGAACGAAACCCAAACATCGTCAACTTCTCTCCCCCACTCTTCCTCTCTCTCATTATTGATTGGGGTTCAAGTCGATCGCATAAATGTTAAAACCTAGTTAAGCGACCATATTCTGAACTTATAGAAATAGTAGTGACGCTGCTGCTGGGTTCGCTGCTGTTAGTCTGGGGAATGCGGTTCGGGCGGGTGTTAGTTCGATCGCCCGTTACACAAGAGGATTTGTTTAAGGGCAGAAATTCGATCGCCTTGGCTTTGGCGATGCCATCGCCTGCGATCGTTTTGACCGACAGCATCCAGGATACAAGCCCCCGGATTCATTCCTTCGGAGACTCAGGACCCAGAAATAAAAAACCTGTATCCGATAAAAAAGTCGCCGAATTTATCGGTGGGGTCAATGCTTCAATTATTTAATCTAAAATCTAAAATCTAAAATCTAAAATCGATTGACTCGGTGGCGAAGCGGTGAAAAATCAAAAACTCGGATTTTTGCCAAAAGTCTTTTCGAGAAGTTCGATCGCCCGCTACAATAAGTAAGAGCCGGCACCGCTTTTTGCAATGAATTCAGAATCAACTCTCGCTAGACTACAAGCTACACTTCCCGACGGAAAACTGCCTTCTAGCTACGGGGTATACTTCAAAAACACCCTAGTAGCCCTATGTCACGCCCTAGAAGACCACATTTTGCAAACCAGTGGCGGGGACAAAAGCGAACTCCAACCCTTAGTTTTGGTAACGTTTCAGCAGGGTAAATGGTATTTACAGGAAGCCGATCGCTACCTAGATATTGCTAATGCCTCTCGGCGCGTTGTCATCGGTGCAGTAGCCGACAGCGGTTTCGCTACCCACAAAACCGGGCAATTAGAAAATGTATCTTTAATAAATCTCGATGAGATCGACCCCTTAATCCAAGAATGGAATTTAATCATCCTCGCCCCGACATACAAAGCAATGGTGCTTTGCCGCGAACTTTCAGACCAGGAATACTTGCCAGAAGGCAAGCCGGAAGTAGATACAGAACGAAAGTTCTACGGTTTGTGGTCGTTTGACCAGTCTTTGGTGTCGGCTGCTGCAGAAATTTTTATAGAACAGACGCGACATTACAACTCCCCCCTGGCCGACAGTTTGCTGGAAATGTACCACGAAATCCTGGCTACCAAAGGCCCGCCCTTGGCAGACATTAGTGGCGTGGTATCGCGGATAGTCACTTACCTGCAAAGTTCTCAGCAGCAAATGGTAGCAATTAACCGCCAAACCCGCGAGTTGTGGGAATTGGAAGGTCAAGCTTTGCGCGTCAGCCGCAATTTGAACGCTAACAAACTTCAAGCTTTTCTGCGGATGGCCCAGCGCGTGGACGAACGCGATACCGCAAATCCTACAGCGTCTTTGCAGGTGGCGGCTTTGTCGGAAACTTTGGGTCAACTGCTGGATTTGCCGGCTTTGCAGTTGCGGAGGCTGCGGCTGGCTGGATTGCTATTTCGAGTCGGCTTAGTTTCTGCCCCGAATGAGGTGTTCGATCGCACTCCCGATGCTTTTGACCAAGCAACTTTCTCATTTTGGCGCGATCGCAGTTTCATCGGTTCCCAACTGCTGCAAGCAATGCCGGAGTTAGCACCTGTTGCCGAAATTGTCAAGTACAAACTTGAATATTGGGACGGCAGCGGCAGGCCAGAGGGTTTGCGAGCGGAAGCGATACCGATTGCTTCGCGGATTTTGGGGTTGGTCGCTTATTTTCAAGAACTGACTCAACCGCGTGGCGATCGTGCGGCTTTGAGTTTGAGCGAAGCTTTGGAAGAGTGCCGCGAACTGTGCGGCACTCGCTTCGATCCGGCTTTGGTGGAAACTCTGGGCAACGTCGTCAGGCTGGCAGAAATGGGTTTGATGGAGTTACCAACTCGCCCAAGCCAACTGCCTAACGTGTGGTTGGAGGAGGGCGATCGAACGACCTCGGCCGCTCCGGCATTATAAAATAACTCGACTGTTGACTGTTGACTGTTGACTGTTGACTGTTGACTGTTGACTGTTGACTGTTAACCAACAACTGACAACCAACAACTGACAACTGACTAATGACTAATGACCTCGAAGCCATACGCAAAGGCAAAATTTTGATGTTGGCCGGCGCTGATTTAGCCGGCAAAGACTTAGCGGGAGCCGATCTCGCCGGTGCTAACTTGTCTCAAGCCAACTTGAGTGGAGCTAATCTCGCCGGCGCTAACTTGCAGCGGGCCGTATTGCGAGCCAACCTCCGAGGTGCTGACTTGAGCGGTGCTGACTTGCGAGGCGCAGATTTTCGCAATGCCGATTTGCGGGGCGCTTCCTTCGCTAACGCTTTAGTCCGCGACGCAAGTTTTGGGGGTGCTTTTTTGACGGCGGCATCCATCGGCAATTTGGATTTGAGCGGTGTCGATTTGCGCGGTGCCGATTTGCGGGGCGCTGCTTTGGCTAGGGCAATTTTGCTTGGTGCCGATTTGAGCCATGCCAATTTGTCCGGCGCTGATTTGTCGGGAGCTGACTTGGAAGAAGCGATCCTGAATGGAGCCGTACTGCGGGGCGCTAACCTGACAGGGGCTAATTTGCTTTGCGCCAGGATCGAACAAACCCTTTGGGATGGAGCGTTGCTCGATCGCGCTTGTCTCGAAGGCACCCCCCTGAGCCTTTAAATTTCAACAATGTTGTTTTGAAGACAGACAAAAAAACAAGATCTGCTTATAGAGTGAATAAGCACAAGCGATTTTTACATTTCTTAATATAGGGTTATAATGGCGACTGTAGATGAGCAAACGAATAAATGGTAGCAGCTTTGTTTAGCGGTACATCCTTTCAAGGTCAAAGTGGCGATCGCCTTGTTAGTAAAGTAGCAGGAGCTGCGATCGCAGCCTTATTCAAGCGTTCTGAAAAGGCCGAGGCCAACATCCGAGTCGAACCAGTAGCCAAACTCTTGCAGGGAAGCATCGACGGTTTCGACTTTGTTGGCAAAGGTATGTTGATGTACAACGGCCTCCGCATAGAAGTGATGGAACTCTATCTGCAAGCAGTCTCAATTGATTTTGGGGCGATTTTTGCAGGTCAAGTGAAATTGCGGCAGCCTACCCAGGCAAATATGCGAGTAGTCTTAAGTCGATCGGATTTAACCACCTCATTCAATACACCTTTTGTAGTTGAAAAACTCCAGAAGCTGAAGTACCAAGAGCAATCTCTGCACTTTCAAAACACTGAAGTCAGCTTCGGAACCGACAAATCAATTCGGCTTCAGTCCGAAATTACCGTAGGCGATGCCAGCGAACCGGTCACAATAGATATTACAGCTCAGTTGCAAGTAGAAGACAGACGCAAAATCCAATTTGTCAGCGTTACTTACGGCGGTGACGAGCAAGCAGTAGACTTGGGCCAAGCTATAATTGCCCACGTAAATAACTTGCTAGACTTAGACAAATTTGCCTTAGAAGGCACTCAACTGCGAGTAGACCGCTGCCGAGTTCAGAACGACGAGCTGGTTTTCTACGGTTGGGCTGGTATCGAACAGTTCCCCAAAGGCAAGCGCTAAACCTCAGCAGGCTGAGGTTTGCCCAGCCATCTAGTTTGGAAAAAGAGCATTTTTCAGTTAGCAAACAACCCGCACCGGCGGGTTTTGCTTTAGATTTTAGATGGGAAGAAAAATCTCAGATCTAAAATCTCACATCTAAAGTCGATCGACGCAAAATCAGCACTGAGGTTGATTCGGTCGGGCAAATTATTTTGATATATTTAAATAATAAATTAAACCACCCTCAAGAATAAAGATGCTCGGATTTTATTTATTTTGTATCTACGTCGCAGTCTTGTCCGTATTTGCCGGGTCGAACCACCGCCGGTCTGAGAAATGGTGGGTAGAAATTGTCACCGATTTGCCCCACTGTACCTACTATTTTGGCCCCTTCGACACCGACAAAGAAGCTTCCAGCAATACTCCCGGCTACATAGAAGACTTGGAAAGCGAGGGAGCCAAAAGGCTTAGCATCCGCATCAAACGCTGTCAGCCTTCGCATCTTACCATTTGCGAAGAAGAATTCTCAGAAACTGTAGCGATTTAAGGATGTTGAGTTTTGAGTTAACTCAAACCTCAACAATAATATAAACACACTCTTCTTCTACTCCTTACCTTGCCGACTTTGTATGTCTAGCAGTCACTTACAGCCACCCAGTCTAAAACTCTTCTCCACCGAAATGCTGATTTTAGACAGCACCAACTCTCAAAAATTACCTGCGTCAAATCAGCACTAAGGACGAGCCGATCGAGTTATTTGCCCGGATAAGTTGAGAAGAGTAAACACTGCTTAACTTGTTGCAGAGGTGAATTATGTTTGAAATTTATATGTTCGGTATGTTCCTGGCGGCGGTTTCGATACTGACTCAACCGATGGCCAGCGGTAGAGGTCGCGAGTGGTGGGTGGAAGTTGACACAGATTCGCCCAAGCACACCTATTACTTTGGCCCCTACGACAGCAAGGATGAAGCTTCTAATAACACTAACGCCTACATCACAGACTTGGAAAAGAAAGGAGCTAAAAACATTAGCATCAACATCAAGCAAGGTCGCCAACCAAGTCAGCTAAAAGCTAGCGAAGAGTCTTGAGAAAGTGGAATGCTCAACTATGAATAGGTTTATCAACCTAAATCTCCTCGGGCGCGGGTTCACCAATAATATCGATGAGTTCAGAGCCAGGATATTTGTAAACCCGCCTAAACCCAAGGGATGATTCGCTCCTCTTCCTAATTTTGTTTTGTACGAGCAATGCAAGTTTTTTCAAAGTAGCGCTTGGTTTAAATTGCTCCGGGGATTAAAAGTGCGATTGGCTTTGATTTTTTCATAGCATTCGCGTTCTACAGTGCTAATTTCTTTCGGTGTCACGATCGCAATTTTTACTAACAAATCAGTCCGCTCGTCTTTCTTCGGTTTCGGCCATCCTTTGCCCCGCAATCGCAAAGACTGACCCGAACGAATCCCGGCTGGAAATTTCACAGTGATCATACCTTCAGGCGCCGGCACTTCAATGGAAGCTCCCAACACCGCTTCGTCGGGAGTTATCGGCACTTCGCAGACCAAATTCTCTCCCTCAAACTGGAAGAAAGCGTGAGGCAACACTTCTAATTTTAGGTACAAATCTCCCTGTTGCTTGGTGTACGGGTCAACTTGGCCTTTGCCTTTTACCCGAATTTTACTGCCGGTTTTCACTCCGGCTGGAATCGAAACTTCGCCCGTGGCGACTCGCTTAGAAGTTCCCCGAAATGCTTCCCCTAGAGTCAGGGAAATGGCGACCTCGGTGTCGAGAGAGCTTCCGGCGGTGCGGTTTTCGTACCCCGCGAAATCTTCAAATCCGCCAAACCCGGTGGGCCCGCCGCTGCTAGTGCGGTAGTTACTGTAATTCCACTTACCGTTGCGACCACCACTAGCGCCCGGGCTACCTGCGCGGCCGAGCAAGGCATTGATAAATTCGTCAAAACTGCCGTACTCGCTGAAGTCAACCCCGCCAAAGTCTACAGTCGTACCGCCCCCGCCTGGTGGCCATCCGCCTGGAGTTGTGGCAGCTTGCTTCCAGTATTGACCGTATTGGTCGTATTTTTTGCGTTTTTCAGGGTCAGAGAGCACTTCGTAAGCTTCGTTTACTTCTTTAAAACGAGCTTCGGCTTCTTTGTTGCCGGGGTTCATGTCCGGGTGATATTTGCGGGCTAGTTTGCGGAAAGTTTTTTTAATTTCGTCAGAACTGGCACTTTTGTTGAGTCCCAAAATAGCGTAATAGTCTTTAAAATCTGTTGCAGACATTAACCAATCCCCTCTTTATTAGTTGTTATTTGTTAGTTGTTAGTTGTTAGAAAGAATAAATCCCAAATTAGCCGCAGGATGGCGCATTAGTATAATGTCAGGAGCCGAAGTGCCTGCGGCATCTCATTCAAATTATAGGTTATCAAAGGTTTGGACTCGATCGAGTTCGGTTGTTGCTTGGCGTTCGATCGCAATTTCCGCACTCCGCTGCTGTTTAAGATTTTATAGCATTCGGCTCTCTCATGCACAAGGGAGCCGGAGCAGCCGCTTCTAGAAATGCTTTTGGCATTCGACAGCAAAAACAATGCTTTCATCAATTAAGAACGTCCTTACCATCTGGGCCGTTGCTATACCTGTGACCTTTGAGACGGTGAAACTCCTGCGGCGCCAACTTTTGGGGAGTTATGAGGTTTAGGGCTTTCGGGAGGCGGCAGCCCGATTGAGGTGAGGCGGGGAAAGCTGCTGCTGTTGCGGGCGCGAGCCCAGGATGGTTAACTGGCGCGGACGATCGAGCTTTTTTTGGTCTTTTTTTCCGGGGCGCGTTGCGATGGCTACGCCCCGGCTTACGCCTACGAACTTCTCGATATGAGTTGATCACCCAATCCCAATCTTAGCAGGTTTTCATCAGCAAGTTCGGTCAAATCTGGTGTCTGAATTGTGACTATATAATACCCTAAATTGCGCCGTTCTTCCACAAAATTTCTAGATATTTTTTATTCACCCCAGACCCGTGCTATAAAATTTTATTTTTACAACCTCTGAAGAGATTTAAATCCAAGTAATATAACATAATTTCTCCCCTGTCTGTTAGCTACATCACACACTTTTATAAAACACTAAGATAGGATAGTAGAGCGATAAGCTTTTAACTGTACCAGGGTCATAACATTATGAATTATTTGCTAAGTTGGCCTTGCGGCTGCTGCGACGATTGGAAAGATAGTTCCGAGAGTTCGGTTGTACTCAGAAACGGGCAGCGCATTTGTCAGTCGTGCTACCAGCGCAAATACAAGAATCAGAAGCTATTCGCCAGACGCAGGCGATCGGACATATCTATATCACGGCAGACAGTAACAGAGACTGTCGCTTATTGATAATGCGCGAGCCTTTAAACAAAGCCAACTATTTCGACAACCTCGCATCAGCGGTGAAAATTAATAATCAACAAAAAAAGAATGAATTTCGTCATCAGTCATCAGTCATCGGTCATTGGTGATCTGTCACTAATTTACTTATTTATCATCAGTCACTTGCTGAGAGGTAACAGATTTTAACTTAAAAAACTAATGACTGACGACTAATGACTAATGACTAATAACTAAATGATAGTTCCATCAGGAATCGTGGCATTTTTCAGAACTACGATAATGCCGCTGCGGATGTAAAAACCTTGGTTTTCGCGGTTGGCTTCTTCCACTCCGTCTTTATTAATTATTTGAACATTGCGGCCGATGCGGGCATTTTTATCCACAATCGCGCGCCGAATTGTAGTATCTGCACCGATACCCAGGGCGACGCCGCCGCTGTCCAAACTCGAATGCCGTTCGGCGTCGGGTTCGTAGAAGTCAGAACCCATTACCAGGGTGTCTTGAATCGTACATCCAGCTTCAATCCGCGATCGAACTCCCAACACAGAATGGTCAATCCGGCACTGTTTCAGAATGCAGCCTTCAGCAATAATCGATTCCGTCACGTGAGTATCTAAAAGCTTAGTCGGCGGCAAGAAACGCGGGCGAGTATAAATCGGCGCATTTTCATCGTAGAAACTGAAAGGTGGCTTAGGCTGTTTTGTCAGAGCCAAGTTAGCATCGTAAAAAGCCTCAATGGTTCCGATATCTTCCCAGTAATCGTCAAACAAATAAGCTTGAACGTTGTGGTCTTTTGCATTATTCGGAATAATCTCTTTACCAAAATCTGTTTGGTTGGGAGATTCCTTCAGGAGTTTAATCAGAACTTCTTTTTTGAAGACATAAATCCCCATCGAAGCAATGTAAGGACTTTCCTGAGCCTGCTGCGGTGTCAGTCCCAGTTTAGTAGTATCCACCTGCATTTGTTTGAGCGCATCGCCTTTTGGCTTTTCGCTGAATGAAATAATGCGACCGTTGTCGTCGATTTTCGTCAAACCAAAATCCGAGGCCCGCTTCTCGTCCATTGGCAAAACCGAGAGGGTGATATCGGCGTTGGTTTCGCGGTGTCTCTGCACAAACTTTTGGTAGTCCATGCGGTAGAGGTGATCGCCCGAAAGAATCAAGTATTCGTCAACGTCCCACTCTTCTAGCAGCCAGAGATATTGGCGAACTGCGTCGGCTGTCCCTTGAAACCAGTTGGGGTTTTCCTGAGTTTGCTGGGCAGCAAGCACCTCGGCAAATCCCTCGGTGAAGCCGGAAAACTGGTAGGTGCGAGCGATGTGACGGTTGAGGGATGCCGAGTTGAATTGCGTGAGGACGTAGATTTTGACTATTTCCGAGTTGATGCAGTTGCTGACAGGAATATCGATGAGGCGATATTTGCCTGCGAGGGGAACTGCGGGTTTGGCTCGCAGTTTGGTTAGGGGGTAAAGGCGGGTGCCTACACCGCCACCGAGGATGATGGCTAAAACTTTTTTCAAGGAACTTTCTCCCTAGGGTCGATTAACTCTCCAAGTACAGTGTCGGATGGTGAGGGCTTCTTGACAAGGGGGGGGAGCAAGGAAGTTTTGAGTTTTGAGTTATGAGTTGAGTCGCTTACCCACAAACCGGGTTGTTTAATCCAAATACTTCTTCGCACCCTCAATAAGAGTTAAAAAAAACCGGTTTAGAAGAGTTGGAGTGTGTCCGGGGCTGGAGTTATGGCTTTTGAGTTGTGAGTTAAAATACCCCTCAATCAATAATTGATTTTAAAAAAAATTGGGAGGTGTGAGTTAAAACACCCCTGAATAAATAAGGGCAGTTTAACAAAAGAATAAGGTTCGGGGTTTGGGCTGTTAATTACAAGTTTTTTGGGTAAATTCCCCGTTTTGGCAATTTCTCGATCGAGGCTCATGGCGGTATTGTTCTTTTTCAAGGCAGGTTGATGATCGCACCGCCACGCCCGCTGACACTCTGTATGGGCCCTTCTTCGCACTCTGGTTCTGCTGGAATTTGATCCGGTTCTTTTGGCTGGCGCTCCTGTTATCTGAGTTGGTCCGACTCCACACCAGTCAGAAAGCACCGCCCGCCGGGACGATAAATTTTTAGGTAGAGTCAGTTTTCCATCTTAGATTGAGTGCAAATTTGTGTAATTTTTTACAATTTGTCGATCGACAAAATGGGATAAAGTGTCTATTCTCTACCAAAAGTTAGATCCCCTAGAAACCTCTGCTACTGTAGCCTAAGCCGTAAAAGCTAGAAAAAGTGTATGCAAATTCAAACGCCGGACTGGGTTAAAAACGCAGTATTCTACCAAATATTCCCCGATCGCTTCGCCAAAAGCAAACAGCCCCGCAAACGCATGCTGCAAAACTTCATGTGGGAAGAATGGCACGCAATCCCCACCCTGCAAGGCTACAAAGGTGGCGACTTGTGGGGCGTGATGGAACAGCTAGACTACTTGCAAGACTTAGGCATTAACGCAATTTATTTCACCCCCATATTTCAGTCGGCCAGCAATCACCGCTACCACACCCACGACTACTATCAAGTCGATCCGATGTTGGGTGGCAATCCAGCTTTTAAAGAGCTTCTAGACGCAGCTCACGATCGCAATATCAAAATCGTCCTAGACGGCGTATTCAACCACGCCAGCCGCGGCTTTTTCTTCTTCCACGACATCCTCGAAAACGGCCCCGGTTCTCCTTGGCTCGATTGGTTTAAAATTGAAGGCTGGCCGTTATCTGCCTACGACGGCAATTTTCCTGCTAATTATGCCGGTTGGGATGGGAATCGAGCCCTTCCTGTATTCAATCACGAGAATCCAGAAGTGCGAGAATACATCATGGAAATCGCCGAATATTGGATTAAATTCGGCGTCGATGGCTGGCGCCTGGACGTTCCTTTTGAAATTAAAACCCCGGGATTTTGGCAGGAATTTCGAGACCGAGTTAAAGCAGTTAATCCCGAAGCTTACATTGTGGGCGAAGTTTGGGAAGATGCGAGAGAATGGCTCGACGGCACTCAATTTGACGGGGTAATGAATTATCTTTTTGCTGCACCGACTAT
This sequence comes from Microcoleus sp. Pol10D4, assembly GCF_036701555.1. Lineage (NCBI taxonomy): Bacteria > Bacillati > Cyanobacteriota > Cyanophyceae > Oscillatoriales > Microcoleaceae > Microcoleus > Microcoleus sp. Pol10D4. The sequence continues at coordinate 94,393 of NZ_JAUBRA010000012.1, read as the reverse complement.
TGCTTTTGCAGCGGGAGACCGGGTAGATTTAACTCAAATTGAAGGCCGTGCTTACCATCCCTATCCGCCACTTTTTGCTAAAGAGTACGGCGACAAAATTCAGCAGGTTTTGGAACTGTACCCGTGGCCAATACAGCTAACTCAACTTAATTTGTTAGCCAGTCACGATACTGCGAGGTTGTTAACAATTGCAGGAGGCGATAGAGCTAGTGTCGAACTCGCAACTTTGCTGCTGTTAACTTTTCCCGGAGCTCCTAGCATTTACTACGGCGATGAAGTTGGTTTGCCCGGTGCTCTCGATCCCGATTCTCGTCGCAGTTTTCCCTTACAAGGTCAGTGGGAACTTGATGTTTTAGATTATCACAAGCAGTTGATAGCTTTGCGGCACAAATACGCTGCCCTCCGCACTGGTTCGTACCAAGTTCTGTTTGCTGAGGGAACGGTTTACGTTTTTGCCAGAATTTTGGGGGATGAGGAAATAGTTGTTGCTGTCAATGTCGCGACCGAAGAAGCTAATATTAGCTTTGAGCCAGCTAGTTTGAAATCTCCTCACGATAAATTGCTGTTCGGTAAAGGCGAGTTTGTTTGGAAAGGTGACGGGGAAACTCGCCTTTTAGAATTGATGCTGCCGGCGCGATCGGGATTGATTTTAGGTTCGGATAATTAGTTCAGCAATTATGCAAGTGTCACGATCCAATTGACTTGTAGGGTGCGTCAGACCGAGTTATGGACGGATGATCGATGGCTTGGGATCTGACCCACCTTACTAATTGTGACACTTGCGTAATTTCTCTAGTTTAAAATGTAAGGTGCGCCCATAAGCACCCTAATAAATTTAGAGAGGCCGCAAGTTTGATTATGCTGCCACCAATGCTGGTATTAGCACCGCATCAATGATATGGATGACCCCATTGTCGGCAAGAATATCTGGAGTGATAACTTTAGCCTCATTCACTTTAATGCCGTCAGAAGTATCAATTCCCACCACAGAACCTTCCACTGTTTCAGCAGAACTTAACTCAAGCAAGTTCTCAGTTAGTACCTCGCCAAACAGAATGTGATAAGTCAGAATTTTCTTGAGCTTGGGTATGTCTTCCAGCCAAGAGGCAATAGTGTTCGTAGGAATTTTGGCAAATGCCTCATCAGTTGGTGCTAAGACGGTGTAGGGGCCCGGACTTTGCAATAAATCTAACAAAGCAGCCGCTTCAATAACAGTCACGAGGGTTTTGAAAGAACCGGCATTTGTGGCAGTCTCAACAATATCAGCCATGATGTTTTTCAGGAGTGCAAATAGCAGAAAATGAATCAGAGGCGACAATCATTTTAGCAATTTACAAATAGCAGAAAATGAATCGGAGGGATGATGATTATTTTAGTCATTATAAGTTAACTCGGTTGCCGACCCTGATGCCTCGGCCCGATCGACCTTTTTGGCTTATACTTGGGTCCCCTCCTCCCCTTTGCGGAAAAACTGCTTTAAAATCTCTCCGGGTTCTCTGTCCCAGGTGTCGATATGTTCGTAAATTAAGCCGTCTTTATCCAGTTTATAAGTAGAGTAGCCGTTAAAAAAAATCCGAGCTTTCCAGGGAACCCGCAGGGTCCCGCGAACAGTCCAATTTGCCACAATAGTATCAGGGGCTGTCTGACCTACGTCGTGCAGGTCGAAGTAAATCTCGTTAAAGAATAGCTGCCCGTGAAATCGCAGAGTCCAAAAGATAATGCGATAGTTGATTTTTCCTTTAAATTTGTTAACAGGGTCTTGAAAATAAACATCTTTTGTGTAGATGTCGTAGGAGATGTCTTTCTCAAAAAGCGTCGGGAGCTCCGCTTTCAGGGTATCTACTGCTTGTTCTACCTGCATTTGATATTCGCTCGCGCTCAAACTACCACCTTGTGACAGTATTAATTTATAACTTTAAATGAATAATCTCGATCGGCAGCGGGAGGAGAAAAAAATTGATACTTCATCCAGCTCTAATCTTACCTCTAATTATATTGTCCCCCTCGGCCTTTCTGCTGACCCGGACTTGCGACATCGAAACCTTGGCACAGATTTGACAGAACACCCCCACTCCTCTGACATTCTCGCAGAAATCAACAGCGGCAAGCTGTTGATGGTAGATAGCCGTCGCCGGAACGGCCTAATTCTGATTAAACGCTTCCACGCGGAGTTTGCCGGGCCTGGGGCTGCCGTTGGGGGCGCTTTTGAGGTTGACTCTCACCAGGCTATTCCCGTGGGCGATTTTTGTTTGGTTTGCCCTCAATCTCCCGAAGAAATACAGAAAGCTTTTGGAATTCGGCGGCAGTGGGTGCGGTTAATGGAACAGTTAACGGCCAAGCCGGCAGCTTTGGAACGCGCACAAATGGTTTTAACTCAGTTTGAACAATATTTGGATTCGGAAACGGTGGCACAAATTTCCGATGAAGCTTTGGCACTTTTAGTAGGCGTATTTCCTCAAACCATTCGCGCGGCACGGCAAGCAAACGATCGAGGATGAAAATATTTTATCTATTTCCCAATTCTAGCCTGTGGCTGCAAACTATCAAATCAGATGCCAAATTAAGGACACCCTAACTCTTCTATCATCCGCTGACAATGCTGTGTTATACTAACCGACAAAGCATCCATATCGAGCGGAGTATTCCCTACAGGAAGCTTGGTGGCAAAAGTGCGACCGAGGTGCAATCTATCCCATACAGAACGTTTTTGCCCTGCTCGCCCACTTCCAGGGTCATGTATCCCGAATCCCGATATTTCTCTATTCCAAACAGGGCTGAAGTGACGGATCAACACTGCTTCTCCCCATGAAACTAAATCAATTTCCATCGGCGCGACTTTGAACGCAAAATCCTCAATTTTTAGATTGTCTACAGCTTCAATAGATTTTCTATGCTCTGACAAGCGTCCGTAAATAGTGTTGCCAATAGTTGTACGCCCCGTCCGACGACCGCCCGGAGCTGCTTTACCTACATAAATTGGCAGACAGCACTTACTCAAGTTTGCCTGTTTAATAAGGTTATACATTGAGAAGTCGCCCTGGTAGTACAGCAAATATGCTCCGCAATATTGGATCAAATCCTCCCTGACACGATCGAGTTCCTGAAGATTATAACAATTTTGCCTGCCACAGAAAGCGATTAAGTTTTCTTGTAAATCTGGCGGGACTCTAAATACTTCGAGCATAGAGTAAATTCTCAAATCTAAAATCTCAAATTCATTGAATACACTCTCGCTGTTCTAACTGTCTCCAGTCGCGATCTAATGCTAGAGGCAATAACTTCTGCCAAACCGACTGGTACAGCATTCCCCAACTGCTTCATAGTTTCTGTCCAACTGTGAGGAAAGAAGTATTCGTCAGGGAAAGTTTGCAGTCTAGCAGCTTCGCGAAGCGTAAAGTAACGCACCTGTCCCGTGGGATCAACTAACATATTTTCTCCTCCAGGGACCCCGTGAACTCCTGCTTTTAAAGTTTTAGCTGGTTCATCTAACAAGCTGCCTGTATGGCCTGGATACTTTCTGGCTCCTGGTATAAAAATGTGATTTAGTACGCTGTTTTGGCTTTCTTTATTGCCTTCTTGTGGTAAGTCCGAAATGGCATCCCGCACAGTGCGCCAAGGCTGTTTTTGAGGTGGAAACAGATTGAACTGAAGATTGAAGATGCGCGAGGAAAGCTTGCTAGGTATGTCTGGACGATCGCTGTTAGAGATTTGATTGCGCTCCCAATAATTGCCAGTCACCCATTGCTCCCAATGCAAGGCTTCCTGAGAACAAGTTGGTTCAGGAAAAGACCACTCTAATCCTAAATCCGAGCGAAAACCTACAATAAAAACCCTTTCGCGCTTTTGGGGAATGCCGTAGTCTGCCGCGTTGAGTAAGCGAAACACTACACGGTATGATAGTCCCTCACCGCGACCGGCGGTATGATGCTGTTCTAACCGGGACAGGTGATGGGGCCAATCCTCATCCAGTCTTTGTACCACTTCTGGATAAGTGAGTTGTAGGACAATATACTCAAAATATTTAGTGAAGGAGGAACGTAATAAACCTTTAACATTTTCGATAACAAATGCCTTGGGTTTGAGTTCTCGCACGGCGCGAAAAAAGTGCGGAAACATATTTCGCTCGTCTTCACTTCCGCAGTGTTTTCCTCCTACAGAAAAAGGCTGACACGGCGGCCCTCCAGTTAGGAGGTCTACCCCACCTTTGACTTCTAGGGATGTAAAATCGAATTTAGCGATATCTGTCTCAAAAACAGACCAGTTGGCGAGCACTTTTACACCCCGCCGCTGATTTTCGCGAATTGTCTCGCAGGCGTTTTTGTCCAGATCGATAACTGCTTTGTGACAAAAGCCTGCTTTTGATACGCCTATTGCTAAGCCTCCTGCTCCGCTGAATAGTTCTACAGAGTTCATTATTAGCATTGTATTGAGCAACGGTGGATATTAATTTTAATCGAAAATCGCTCCAATTCGATCGACTGTCCGCTGATTTTCCTCCGGGCTACCCACCGTAATTCGCAAACCTCCGCCAGTATGCCTAATTAAAGTACCTCCCTCTTTTAGCTGCTGCATGATTTGTTTGTGTTCAGTTTCGGCTAAATTACGATCGCCGGCTTTCACCTGCAGGTAAACGAAGTTAGCCGCACTCGGCCAAACTTGCAATTTTTGATGCTGAGTTAGCGCAGCAATTAATTTGGTTCGCTCTGCTATAATTTCGGGAATGGTTGCTAGCAATAACTGCCGCTGCGCTAGAGCTAACTCGGCTGCAGTTTGCGAGAAACTGGGAAGGTTGTAGGGGAGGCGGATTTTTTCTAAGGTGGCTGTGAGTTCGGGATGGGCGATCGCATATCCGACTCTCATTGAGGCTAGTCGAAATGCTTTGGAAAATGTGCGTAAAATTATCCAATTCGGGTGATAGTGCAATTGGTCTGCTAACGTATTTTGGCTGAATTCAAAATAGGCTTCGTCAATTACTACTAATATCTCTTCGGGTAAAGTTGACAACCATTCTATTTCATCGGTTGTCAAAGCATTGGCTGTGGGGGAATTGGGATGAACGACGAAGACGGCGCGCACGGGGGGATTTTGATTTTGGAAGATCGCCCTTTTAGCAGCCTCGATATCGATTTCAAAATTCTCCTCTTTCCGCTGAACACTCACAACGGGAATTCCGAGGGTTTGGGCGATTATTCCATACATCGAAAAGGTGGGATTCGCAACGAAAATAGAGCCGCCACCGCCCAAACAAGTAGCTATTAAGATGGATCGAATTAGTTCGTCGGAACCGTTGCCCACAGAAATATTGTCGGCTGTAATGGAGGTTTTTGGTAGTGTACCGCCCCCACTCCCCTGGTTAAGCGGGGGGACATTTAGGGATTCATTGACGTATTCGGCGATCGCCTCTTTGAGCGCTGCGTGGCCTCCGTCGGGATAACGATTTGTCTCAATTAATTGCTGGTAAGTCCAAGCTAGCTTTTTTTTTAATTCTTCTGGCAAGTCGTAGGGGCATTCATTGGTATCGAGGCGATCGAGTACACTTTCCGAGTGCGCTGATTCTCCTGACGCGCCCCCCGGATGGGGAGTGTATGCGGTAAGTTCGGCTAAGTCTTTTCGGATAAAGGGAAGCATGGTATGATTTTAAACTTTTGATTTAGATTGTCACCTTAGAAAGCAAGGCTGAAGGCAAAAGTCAAGAAAAATTACGAAGGCAAAAATTTTCATTTTTTACCTCCCTGCTGAAATTTCTGCCTAATGCCGACTTACGAATGCTGTATCAAAGGCGTCTAAACTTAGGATATAGCCTTTTCTATCTCGAAAGCAACAGAAGAGAGGGAAGTAAGTTTCTGTCGCTCGATTGATGTGTCGGTTGTCGCCAATTGATTATTCTTATAAAGTAACTCCTGATATTTGGAAACCGAGTATGAAAGTCAAGCCTTCCGATATATCTAAAAATACCGCCGCTACCCTCATAGCTTTGAGTTTGGCTGTTCTCCCTTCAGCTATGCCTGCCTCAGCTCAAACGGAGTCAGCTCCGGCACAGAATAATACTGATTCTAATGGAGTTGTTCTAGACAGAACTCCATTTCAAGAAAGCAGACGCGACAACAATCATTGGGGTGCTTTGGGTTTGTTGGGCATCCTCGGTTTGGCGAATCTGTTTCGCAAGGATGAACCCAAACGCTACCGCGATCCGATGGGCGAATAATTTTTTAAACGGCTATTCTCTTCGAGGGCTGCGCTAACGCACAAGCCAAAAACCAAATCAACCCTCATGGATTCAGAAACCGGTTTTTTTACCGAAAGACTGGATTATTGCCTTTAATCCGAGCAAAAAATCCGGTTTCTTTGGTATTGATAGCCATTTTTGCCACAAACAAAGTTTATTCAATCGCGCCACAAAGCAATCCCGCCCAATAAACCGCTCACATTTGGTACTATTTTAACCTGTGGCGGTAACTCAAAAACTATCTTTTTAGTATTGCCACCACCGATGTAAATGCGATCGCAGTTAAAGAGATTTTGCACAGAGGTGAGCGCTTTTTCCAGACGGCGATTCCATCTTTTGGAACCGACTGTATCTAATGCCGATCGCCCTAATTGCTGTTCGTAACTTTCCCCTTTACGAAAAGGGTGATGTCCTAACTCTAGATTTGGCACCAAGACACCATCGACAAATAAGGCAGAACCGAAACCGGTGCCAAGGGTAATTACTAATTCTACCCCCGTCCCAGCAATTGCTCCCAATCCTTGAATATCGGCATCGTTAGCCACTCGCACAGGTTTCCCCAAGCGATCTTTGAGGGTAGTTTCTAGGTCAAAATCTATCCAAGACGGATCTAAATTCACTGCAGTTTTGATGACACCTAGACGCACAACGCCGGGAAAACCGACAGATACTCGGTCAAATTCCCCTTGTCCGCTGGCTAAAGAGGCGATCGCCTCTAGTACGGGTTCGGGTTTCGGGGGTTGAGGAGTTTCTACACGGCTGCGTTCCGTTTGGGGTTCGCCTTCATTGTCCAAAACCATAACTTTGATGCCACTTCCGCCAATGTCAACGGCTAAGGTGCGAGTCGATCGATCTTGTTCAGTCATTTGATTGTTAAGACTTGCAAGTTGGTCAAATTTTAATTTTTGAATGGGCAAAACTTTTGAATCGCTTCCCACATTTCCGCTAGGACATTTCCCAAAGAATGATCGTCTTCTAATTCGATTAATTGCACCCAGGGACGGTTAGCGGCAAAATCTCTGCTAGCTTGAATCGGTATTATTGTATCATGGTTGCCGTGAAGAATTAACGTAGGCACTGAACGCATTAATTTTTCTTCAGGGTATTGAGCCATATCTGCCACAAACTGATAATTCAGCGGCAGATAACCTTGTTCGCCGTAGTGGTAAACGGGCAAATATTTCTCAGACTGCCATTTTTCTAACTGTTGTTGTCCCAACAGTGGTAGCCAGTGGGAGATAAAGTCAAAAGCCGGTGCTAACAAAACTATTTGCTTTACTGACAATTGTCGCTGGGCCAACCAAGCTGCTGTCAGTCCCCCAAAACTAGACCCAATTATAGTGACTCCCCCTATATCTCTTACATTTTCTGTTGGAGATTGGGAGGATTCGCTTGACAAAAAGTCTGTTTCTATTTGATTTAATTGGCGGGTGAGAGTGATCCCCGAAAAATCGTTTTGATTGAGATCGGGAGTTTTTAGGTCAATTCCTAGGTAAGAAAAGCGATCTCGGAAATATTTAGCCTTCGCTGAATCGGGACTTGAAGCAAATCCATGTAAATAAATGTAACTCGAATCGTTTTGTAGATTCATCCAGAAAATTTTATGAGACTTCCCAACTAATTATTTTAACTTAATATGAGTCATCAACTAAACTAAAAAACTTAAGACACTAACTCAAAGAAAGTATATACTGATATTTGGCAGAGATTAAGGAGTCGCATGGATTTAAATTATATGCTTTTAGACAATAGTCCGGCCAGCTTTTAAGCAGCCAGAGTACCATCAGACAAGACTGAAGGAAGGTTAGGGTGATTTAAAATAAAATCCGGGTCTAAATCTAACTTGCCAACAAAGGTACAAAGTAGGTTTTTATTGAATTCCAGACGTTTATAAGAGGTCATTGAAAACACAAACGACTTGGCCGATTAATGACAACTATAAAGTTGATTTTTGGCTACATTTAAAGCAATAAGACTGGCATTAAAATGAAAATCAAGCCGTACCCAATGACGAGCTTAACAATCAGACAATTCCGTAAATTGCTTGGTCTCACGAAAAATAGATTCAATCTGGAAATGAGCCTAATAATATTATTCACAAATTTGCTCAGGGAGTAAATGAATATTAATGCTAAATAATAAAGCATTTTTGATTTTACTATTGGCTTGATCCTCAGAGATACAAGCGAAACTAATTGGGCAATTCAAACAAAAACGACCCACCTCCAATGTATATAATGAAACTCCCGATTTTATCTCTTTAACAAAATTCAGACGACTCAAATCATGGCAGTCAACCTTACCATCATATTTACGAGGGGTTCCCAGTTTCTTTTGTTCACCGGTATAGAGATAGCGTAAGTTAGCATCAACTCGCTCGCTTTCCAATAAAGTCTAAATTCCACTCCCGCACAGCATCCCAGAATTTAGAGCGGTAGTAATAGCCATCAGCCACCAAATAACGTACAGAACTTGGGAAGAAATAACGAGTATTCTTCAAATGTTGTGCATAGTCCTCGACTCTTGTAATGCCAGGTTTTGAGCTGTGAGACTCCGGTTTTTTGCGAGATTTTTTTGAACCAGCTATTATTCGATTTTGGGGCATTTTTTTCACGGGCTTTATTTGAGGGCGTGATGGAGTTTGTTGTATGCTTAAGCTATAAGATAAACGACTCTCAATTTCGACAATAGAAATCACAGAAATTTCCAACCCCTGTTCCGATTTACCCGCTACACCATTATAAAAGTAAGCCTTACCGTCAGTTTTTTTTTCCAGTTTTCCTTAAAAAAGAACAATCAATAACAGCAATGACCGTGTGTTCAGGATTTAAGGCTTTTTTGAAGATATATTGATTAACTTTTGGAAAGTTAAAGCTTTTGAGAAAGTGACGCCGGTAGGTTTTTCGCTCAAATAACTATAACGACTGAGATTCGTGAAGTTTATCTTGCCTTCTTACTAGCAAAATGGTTAAGAATAAAGTGATTAAAAACTTCTTTTGGGGTTAACTAATCCCGGCTATTTTTTGTAAAATGGAGCGCATAATATTCATAATGTAATCTGTTAACCTTGTGTGTTTTTATAGCTTATTTTTATAGCTTAAATTAAAAGAGAGCCTTTTTTTCTGTTTGTTTTGGTTTCAGATTGCACTCATTTTTTTCACTTCTCTGCTGTATTTCGTAAGCGAAGCTTGCCGAAGGCATCGCAGCCCTAATTTTAAAACTGTCCGGAGTATTGTCAACACTTGATGTCATTATTTTATATATTTTTTATTTTCATTAGGTTTTTAATTGTATTTTTAGCATACTAGGTGATGAAAAAAAATCTACTTTTTTTCAAGTAATAGGATGGCTATGTGCGATCGCACATAGCCTACAAATCAAAACTCTCTTCACCAATACTTCCCAGTTCCCCGCTACCCAGAAACTCTTCTTCCTCTACTTCCTCACTCCCAGACTCGAAACTTTCCACCACAAACGGCAAACCAGCCGCCATCAAACCCCGTTGAATCAGTTCCGGCGTTTCCTCAAACAAAACAAATAGCGGATGAACAGCCTCCGCTTCATCGCTGTAAATATGTCTGTAGCGCTGCGGCATCACCCATTCGTAACCTTTATCCAGCCAAACTTGAGACTGCCGCCAGCGGCCAAGCAACTCAGAAAACTCTTCGCCCGGACGATGAATGAAAATCAAAATTTCCACTCCAATTTTAACTTTCCATTCAGGATCACACATCAAAATCGCCAAATCGCAGGGCAAACAAACTGCCTGCCCGGGCGATATGCTAGTGCCGCTGCTTCCCGCATAAGAAACCCCGTCCCGCAAGCGGGCAATAGGCAAAGGAATTGTGATTAAACTCTCATGAGCGCGGCGGATACTCGGAATCATTTCCATGTAAACCCGATATTTTTTCAGCAGGGCGATCGCGGCAGAAGATTCGCTGTACTCTGCTAGTAAAGTCTCGTAATGTGATTGTTTAACAGACATTTTCAAACCAAAAAATAAGTAATTACTAATTTGCTAATTGCTAATTGATCGCTTCTCGTTACTAGGAAGACCCCATTGGTGGCAACTTAAGCTCAAGTTCCCCGAAGGGGAGAACTTGAGCTTGCCTCCAGGCCTTGCTGTGTAACGCGAACAGCGATTGAAGCATTGATGGCTATGGGCTACAAATGTCTGGAGAATGCTTACAGCCTTTTTATTTACAAGGTTTTAGCCGCAGTCTCAAGATTAAGCCCGATACGATGCCTCTTTGTCATTTTATGCCGCTCGCCTGAACTTCATCTGAGCCAAAAAGGTAATCAGGTCTGTAAGGTGTGACTCTGGGAGCAACATCAGACCTGAGAGTGTCAATTCCCCAAGCTCAAGATCGCCATCCGGCAATCTTATAACTCATAAGATTGATCATAAGTCAACATAAAACCTAAATCTTTACAAAAATCGACTGATTTTAAAGACTTGCTAAAGCAATGAGGGGTTGTACCCCCCATAAGTTAGAGTCAGATATTATAGATGCACCCTGATGGCTTTCCCGTTCCACAAGAGCGGGATTTTTATTATGGGAAAGCCGGAGGGTTAAGTTTCACAATACCTACTACAGTTGACACTCTCCGTCTATCAAGTCCGGAGATTCTTAATTCAGCGACTGACCTTTAGGCACCATATCCCTTGCAGGCAATTCTCAAACCTTTCAACCGTGAAAAAACACCAATTGACGAGTCTGACTTACAGCAACCCCAGAGGGTCTATCTCCAAAAGCGTACTAGGATACGACCTAGAGTTCGGGCGTGCCCCGCCCTACTGGATTGATTGAACCGAATTAGGGATTTTCTGGTATTGAGAATTCGTTGACTCTCTAGCTGTGTTTTACAAGGTTTTCGCTACCCTTCTTTGTGCTTTTAAAGAGCTTTCAGGTTCGAGGGTGCCGACTAAAAGTCGCTTCACAACCGCCCACCTTGGGGATTTCAACCATCTCTACTTTAATCCAAAGCCGTGCTAGAAGCACGGGGTTTTAGACCCATTTTTTCGATAAAATGACGTGGGGATGCCAAGATTAAAGATATAGCAGAGCTAAAGCTCAAACTAGGGCGCTGATCGATCAAACCTCACCCCTAACTCTGCGAAATAACCCAAAGGCGGTAGCATAGTTTGGGAAACGGCATCAACTGAAGATGAACTTAGCGCCAGCAACAGTCCTGCAACAGGGCAAATACAAAATTAACGCGACTTTAGGGATAGGAGGGTTCGGCATCACTTACCGAGCTATCCACACCCATTTAAACCAAACCGTCGTACTCAAAACCCTCAACGAAAGTCTGCGCCAACACCCAGAATCTGACCAATTTCAGCAGCAGTTTATTGCCGAAGCCCAACGCCTGTCGCGGTGTCAGCATTCCAACATAGTCAGGGTAATTGACTTTTTTGAAGAAGCCGGACAGTCTTTTATTGCAATGGACTACATTCCGGGCCAAACTCTCGCCCAAATAGTCGAAACCGATCAGCCGCTGCCAGAAGCCCAGGCCCTGCACTATATTCGGCAAATAGCCTCAGCCGTAAGTACAGTTCACCACAGCGGATTGCTGCACGGAGATATCAAGCCAGAAAATATTATCCGGCGAGCCGATTCTCACGTAGTAATGTTAATAGATTTCGGAATTGCCCGTGGCTTTACCGCCGGCACCAAACAAACCCACACTAACTTGCTCTCCCCCGGGTACGCGCCGATCGAACAATACCTCTATGAGGGTAAATGTACACCGGCCACTGACATCTACGCGATCGCAGCCACCCTCTACTACTTACTCTCCGGCGTGGCGCCCGTAGCAGCACCCCTGCGCGATCGCATTCCCTTGACTGAGTTACGGCAATTTCAGCCCAACCTCAGCCCAGGAATCGAGCGAGCCATCCTTCAGGGACTCGAAATCGACCCCCACAACCGCCCTCAAACAGTCGAAAATTGGCTCACCATGCTGCAAGAAACAGAGCGAGTATCAGTAAAAAGAAAAGGCAAGCAAAGTCTAAGATTGCCCGCACCTCCCCCGCCACAGTTGACTTTTGTGGCGTTTGTGGTAACGGCTGTAATTGCAGGCTGGATGGGTTTTGACCTAGCATCCCACTACAACAGCACCACTATCAGTAATCGGTCCAAAAGTGAGTCCTTCCCATCTCTGGAAGATTTGCTCAAATCCCGCGATTTGTCAGGGCCAATGTTCGGGCAGCCGTCTGTCGAAAGCAGCCCTCTCTACCCGATCGAACTCAACAAGCGTCCCAAACCCCCCTTAGAAAGCAGCAACATTCCCGAACAGATAGAGCCCTCAGAAACTAGCGCCGAACCTTCTGAGTCCCCAAACCAGGAAACTCCCGCCCCATATCCCGAAGCCGAACCGGAGCCCTCCCCGACGCCTGAACCCGCAGAGGAGCCTTCTGAGTCCCCCATTCCAGAGCCTCAAACCGAAATCGAGCCAGAGCCCCAACCAGAAGCCGCACCAGTACCAGAAGTTGCGCCCCTGCCTGCAGAACCGCCCGCCGCACCCGCCCCGCCTGCCCCTGAGAGTGCTAGCGCAGAAACCCTGCCGTCGTCGGAATCCCCGTCGCCAGTAATAGCGTCGCCGATCGAGCGATCGCCTGAGCCTGCGATACCAAGTCCCAGTGGCAGCAATTCAGATAGTTCGATCGTACCTGATTCACCACCCCCTGTGGCATATCCCACGATGCCTTTTCCCGAACCTGCGACAAATTAGTATGGTTTTTGTTGGTTAAAAGTGCGGACAAATACTTGGTTTTATAAGTCAGCAAATATCCGCTCAGTAGTTGAGATAATAAGACCATACCTAGCCAACGACTATCTTCCAAAAACTTCCGTCGAATCTGAAAATCCCAACAGTCGCCGTCTGAGTTTATCGAATATTTCCTATTCCCTCTGCAATCCAAATGCCCGCAAAAAAATGCAGGACTGTTTTCTATTTTGATTTAAATTATGTTAGAATATGTGCGCGGCGCTGAGGTGGTGTGATGTCGCGTATTAATACTGCCAAGCTGCAAATATTTTGGTACAAAACAACCCCAACCTCGAATTTGAGCCAGTGTAAGCGAGGCTTTTGGGCTAAGCGGTGGCGCGTTAGGCTGTTCTAACTCTCAACAATCCCATCCCCGACACTCGGGGTGGGAGTGTCAATTCCCCCAAACTTCCTTCCTTTGGGAGCAAGCATCATCGGGGACAAGCAAGTTATAATTTGTTGCGGAAGCGCACAGAGATTTTTTATGAGTAAACCCCCAGTTCATGCTTTTTTTGTAGGCAGAGCACTTGCCGAAGCCCTGTACGAGCAATTAGAAAGCGCGGCAACCAACGCTTTCTCTGAAATCGGCAAATTTGACGCAGAACAAAGAGAACGCCTGCGGCAGTTCACAGATCGAGTTGTGGAACGGGCAAATCGAGCTTCGGATGAGGCGATGCAGACCAGAACTGGCACTGCAAGCACCACCACCATTCAAGACATCCATCCCGCCGATTTGCAAGCGACTATTGATGATCTGCGCGCCGAAGTGGCTCTGGTGCGATCGGAATTGCAGCGTTACCGCAGCAGTTTGCCCTAGCGATCGATTCGACCACAACTATTATTTACTACGTGAGCGCATTGCTTTGCGCTCCTGCGCTCCTACTTCCAATCAAAGCAACAACATAAAATAAGCAATTTGGGAACCCAAGTGTCTGCTCTCCTTGATGACTCTGTTAATCGCCAGCGCTCCCCCAAGCACACTGGCGAAGCCGATGAGCAAAAAACTGCTAGTAAATCCTACAAAAGTAAAGCTTATCGCTGGAATCGCGAAAAATACTCCCGGAAGCGGCGCTTCTTCGACATTTGGGCCTTTGTTTTGCTCTGGCTGGCTTCCCTGTGGCTCGACAGCAAAAATTGGAGCTACTGGGGAGGCGTGACTGAAGAAAAGAAAGTTGCCAGACGCCGCTTTCAAGCTATCTGGGTTCGAGAAACACTCTTGGATTTGGGGCCAACTTTCATTAAAGTGGGGCAGTTATTTTCTACCCGCGCCGATTTGTTCCCGGCAGAGTTTGTCGAGGAACTTTCTAAGCTGCAAGATAAAGTGCCTGCTTTCAGCTACCAGCAGTTAGAGGTAATTGTTGAGCAAGATTTGGGCAAGACAGTTCAAGAACTCTACCGCAGCTTTGACCCGGTACCCCTGGCCGCTGCAAGTCTGGGTCAGGTACACAAAGCTCAACTGCATTCGGGCCCAGAAGTGGTCGTCAAGGTGCAGCGGCCGGGACTGCGGAAGCTGTTCGAGATCGATTTGCAAATTCTTAAGGGAATTGCCCGCTACTTTCAAAACCATCCTAAGTGGGGCCGCGGCCGCGATTGGATGGGGATTTATGAGGAATGCTGTCGCATTCTGTGGCTGGAAATTGACTATCTCCATGAAGGCCGCAATGCTGATACTTTTCGCCGCAATTTTAGCAACTGTGACTGGGTGCGGGTGCCGAGGGTTTATTGGCGGTACGCGGCTCCGCGAGTGCTGACTTTGGAATACCTGCCGGGGATAAAAATCAGCCACTACGAAGCTTTGGAAGCGGCCGGTATTGATCGTAAATTAATCGCTCAGTTGGGCGCAAAAGCTTATTTGCGACAGTTGCTCAACGACGGCTTTTTCCACGCTGACCCACACCCCGGCAACATCGCTGTTAGTGCTGATGGTTGTCTGATTTTCTACGATTTTGGCATGATGGGGCAAATCCAGTCGAACGTCCGCGAAGGACTGATGGAGACTCTCTACGGCATTGCTTCCAAGGATGGACAGCGGATTATGGATTCTCTGATCAATTTGGGAGCTTTGGTGCCTACGGGTGATATGAGTCCCGTGCGCCGCAGCATCCAGTATATGCTGGATAACTTCATGGACAAGCCTTTTGAAAATCAGTCGGTGAGCGCGATTACCGACGACCTTTACGATATTGCCTACAACCAACCTTTTCGCTTCCCAGCTACTTTTACTTTTGTAATGCGAGCTTTTTCTACCATCGAAGGGGTGGGCCGAGGTTTAGATCCCGAGTTCAACTTTATGGAGGTGGCACAACCTTTTGCCATGCAGCTTATGACTAATGGAAATGGCCATGATACAAGTAGCAGCATTTTTAACGAAATCGGCCGTCAGGCGGCTCAGGTGAGTTCGAGTGCTTTGGGTTTGCCCCGCCGGATTGAGGAGACTATTGATAAACTCGAACAGGGAGATTTGCGGATTCGCGTCCGTTCTGCCGAAACAGAGCGCTTGCTTCGTCGCATGAGCAGCGCTCAAATGGGCACGAATTATGCTTTGCTGATGAGTGCTTTTACTTTGTCGGCGACAATTTTGTTTGTCAGCAATCAAGTCTGGCCGGCTGTCGCTGTTGCCGTGCTGGCGGCGGGTGCAGGGTTTGCTATGCTGCGTTTGTTCAAGCGGATCGATCGTTTAGACAGAATGTCATAATTGTGCAATTTAGGACTGGAAATTTCAGGTTTGAGATTTCTCGCCAGCCAAAATTTGACATCGAATGTTAAGTTTTGGCTGGCTGACCACAGATTGCTGAAATTTACAACACTTACACGCTTTGAGGCTAAAAACCCCTTTGCTGCCTAGATTTCTCGCCAGCCACACCTCTAATTTTGGGTATAAATCCAGTTTTTTTTGCAGGTGCTGCTTAATTTACAGGATTTACGGAAATTTTAAGATGGGATTACCATCATACGATCTACAATATGAGGTCAAGGTAGTGCAATTTTTCCAAAACTCGCGATCGCCGGGTGCAGAAATTTCAACTCCCGTTCGGGGTTTAGGTTTTGGGAGAAAGCATCGCACCCAATTAAATCAAGCTTTCAAGTTCGATGAGTCCAATCACCCAATCTATGAAACGCTCTTTCGCAGGTAAGACAGACACAGGGTTAGTTCGTTCCGTAAATCAGGATGCGTACTACATAGACTCTGACGGGCGATTTTTCATAGTGGCCGATGGAATGGGAGGACACGCCGGAGGTCAAGAAGCCAGCCGGATAGCGACTCAGGCGATTCAATCTTATTTGCTCGAACATTGGGAAGGGCCTGAGGATTCTCCGCTGTTGTTGGAAAAGGCTTTTTTAATTGCCAATCAAGCAATTTTGACGGATCAGCTCGACCACCCCGAACGTGCTGATATGGGCACTACGGCGGTGGTTCTAATGTTTAGGGATGAGGACCGACCCTGGTGCGCTAATATCGGTGACTCTCGCTTGTATCGGCTACACGGCTCTCGCTTGGAGCAGATTACTGAAGACCAGACTTGGGTGGCTCAGGCTGTGAAAAGAAAGGCCCTAACTCCTGACCAGGCTCGCAGTCATCCTTGGCGTCACGTTTTGTCCCAGTGTTTGGGCCGCGATGATTTGCGGGAAATAGATATTTTGCCGGTGGACGTGCAGCCTGGGGATCGCTTGCTACTCTGCAGCGATGGCTTGACTGAAGAACTTTCCGATCCTTTGATTGCTTCGCCTCTGAAGTCGATTCGCGCTTGCGAGGGCGCTGCAAATGCTTTAATTCAAGCAGCTAAGGATAAAGGTGGACGCGATAATATTACTGTGGTGATCGTGACGATCGACCTCAAATAAATCGGGCAACCCCCCGGAAAATCTAAAATCTAAAATCTAAAATCTAAAATTGAATGACCCGCGTTATCGGTTTGATCAGCGGCACGTCGGTGGATGGCATTGATGCTGCTTTGGTGGATGTGGTCGGTTCCCAAACAGACTTGAAAGTGCAATTGGTAGCCGGCAAGACTTTCTCTTATCCTGCTAATTTGCGATCGCAAATTCTCTCGGTTTGCAGTGGATCAGCTTTGTCAATGGCTGAACTAGCCCAATTAGATGATGCCATCGCCCAAGAATTTGCCACGGCGGCATTGACAATTCAAGCAGAATATGATAATGCCGAATTAATCGGCTCTCACGGTCAAACTGTCTACCACCGACCTGCTGGGAAATCCCAGAAAGACAGCGCCGGTGGGTTAATGGGGTACAGCTTGCAACTCGGGCGGGGCGCGCTAATTGCGGAATTGACAGGAATTACTACTGTGAGTAACTTTCGCTCTGCAGACATTGCTGCAGGGGGTCAAGGAGCACCCTTAGTGTCAATAGTTGATGCCTGCCTGCTGGCGGAACCCAACATCAGCCTCTGCATCCAAAATCTGGGGGGAATTGGCAATGTTACCTATCTGCCGGCCAGAGGAAAAGGGGGAAACAATGACGAGTCTGAGATTTTCAGTCTTGGGGATGGCATATCGGGCTGGGATACAGGCCCGGCCAATTCCCTGTTAGATTTGGCAGTACAGCACTTCTCAGGTGGCGCTCAGACGATCGACGAAGGTGGAGCTTGGGCGGCATCGGGCACTCCCTGTCAAGCTTTAGTCGAGAATTGGCTCGCATCAGAGTTCTTCCGCCAAGCACCGCCGAAATCAACGGGGCGAGAGCTATTTGGTGTAGACTATTTTGACAGGTGTTTGGTCGAGGCCGAAGGTTACAACCTCAGTCCTGCTGACGTGCTGGCTACTCTGACAGAACTGACTGTTGCCTCGATCGTTCACAGTTACCAAACTTTTTTACCGGCTATGCCCGATCGAGTTTTACTATGCGGGGGCGGCAGCCACAATCTCTACTTAAAACGCCGATTGCAATCTCAATTGCATCCAGTGCAAGTGTTGACTACTTCTGAGGCAGGCTTGAATGTAGATTTTAAAGAGGCGATCGCTTTCGCGGTTTTAGCCGCATGGCGGGTTGGGGGCATTCCCGGCAATCTACCTCAAGTCACTGGTGCCCGGACACCGGTACTTTTAGGGGAAATTAACTCTTGTTGGCACAGTTGGGCGTGATAGCATAGAGTCTGAGGGACAACGGCTGTGCGTTGTTGCACCAGCATTGTAGCCAGCAGCAAAAGCATAGGAACAGCACTGTGGCTCACACGTTTTTAATGGAATCTGGCCAATGGACGCTCGAAGGAAGCTGGATTGAGCGCAATGGCGTGCCAATTACGGTTAAAGGCAAAACTTTAGTGAGCTGGAACCGAACAGATTGGTTCAGTATGGTGACAAAGCTTGTATTTCCTGGAGGCGATCGCGAAGAGATTATTTTGCAATACCGAGGACACCTCAACAGCGATGAACGGCAGTATACTTTTGTACTCCAACACAGCGAACTCGCCCGCGTCGAGGGCGAAGGTTGGATTGCTCCGCAGTCGATCGTCCAGCGTTATTGGGTATTGGGAGACGAACGCCAGCGGCGGACGGGTTTTGATACCCTGCACCGGGTTGATGACAACCGCTACTACCAATCTAGTGGCATCATGTCTGGTCATTACTTGACGAGTACAATGGAAGCAACTCTCGAACGTCAGGGGGAATAACTCTTTCTAGAGTCCACAGTTGCGAGTTCTAGGGATTAAGGTGAAAAGTGAAGGTTTTGCTAGTCGGAGGTCGCGCTCAGATGTCCGACTAGCGCCATTGCTGTCAAACCTCATCCGCTGCAACTAAAGACAAATATATTGAATTGTTAAAAATTTTAATGGGTTAAAAAATTAACACTTATTATTAAGAGTTATCCAATTTTCGAGTCGAGGCGCGATAAATTATCTTGACCCTGTCCGGTGGTGTCGATAGACAAACTGCTTACCTCGACTTCCACATTCAGTGAAATCCACAAAGGAATTGTCAAATTTTCCTCACGTCTGTACAGATGCCTTCTACCTTCTGCCTTCGAGTGACGCCCCATCACCCCCAACTCCTTTCCGCCTGAGGGAAGAGAGTAAGAGACGGAGGTCGCCGACTGCGACTCTTTGCTACTCAACACCTGGGTTAGGTTCTAAACCCCAATGGTGTTTCAGAAAATGGCGGTACATCGTTTCCCGCAGCATCATTTGCTCGTAAAGCTTGACCAAAAACTCCTGAGCTTGTTCGCGGCTCATGTCACTTACCTGTGTTTTGAAGGAACACAGGCTAAATTGCTGTTCCAAAGACAATTCTGCTGGTTGGCTCATGACTTTGACTCCTCTGTAAGTAAAGGTGACTTAAAAGTGAACACCTGGATTAACCAGATTTGTAAGTTGTTTCAGCGATCGACAGTTGGTTTCGGGATGCCCGATGGCCCATCTGGCTTTAGTCTATATTACAAAAGGTAACAATTATTTGACAAAATTACCATCTGTCCTAGGAAATAACTTACTTAGCGATAGAGATGGCGAGATGTCTGCAAAAGTTCCTTCCGCAGGCACATACAAGTGTATCTACTTGTCAAGAGAAAAAAGGCTCAGTACGAACCAAAAGAATTGAAGCCCTTTATACCAAATCCGGCGGAGATTCTCTCCGCGAAGGGGAGATGGGGAGAGGGGGAGAGGGGGAGATGGGGAGATGGGGAGAGGGGGAGATGAGGAGATGAGGAGATGAGGAGAGGGGAAGAGCGGGAGAGGGGGAGATGAGGAGATGAGGAGAGTGGAAGATGAGGAGAGTGGAAGATGAGGAGAGTGGAAGATGGGGACAGTGGAAGATGGGGAGAGTGGGAGAATTTCTATTTCTCTGTTCTCCCTTCTTCCTTCTTCCTTCTTCCTTCTTCCTTCTTCCTTCTCCCTTCTCCCTTCTTCCTTCTGACTAATTCGAGGGCCCGCCATCCTGCGGTGGAGTGGCGATTCCAGGTCTGATATTGGGAGCAGCGGGTGCAGGCGAAACAGGAGGAATACCCTGATTTGCCCCAGAGTTGCTAGGCTGCCCAGCAGCCGGGAGAGGGGATTGAAACTGATTCGGATTGAACTGCTGCTGCCCAGGAGCGGGGAGAGGGGATTGAAACTGATTGGGGTTGAACTGTTGCTGCCCCGGAGGCACAGGAGACGGCAGAGGTTGACCGGAATTGCCGATCGCAGGTGCCGCAGGAATGCCAGAATTGGGAACCGAGGGATTGGGCAATGGGGAGGAAGCCGAACTAGGAAGAGTTGCCAGAGCAACTCGATCGCCCCCTACCTCTCTCAATTTGTCTAAAACCTCGACAACTTTGGCATATCTCGCATTTTGAGGAGCGTACAGCACCATCAACCCCGTAGGATTTTGGCTTTGGAAACTCTTTAAAACTCGATCGAGCTGTTGGTAATTAACAGGCAATTGATCGATATAAGTTTGCCCGAAATCGTCAATGCTGACAATCAGCATCTCTCGCATCTGCGTTTGTCCAGTCTTCGCTTTAGGCAAATCGACATTAATTGCTTGCTGGCGAGTCAGTTGCAAAGCCGCCAGGAGAAAAAACGTCAGAATGCAAAAGATCACGTCAATTAAAGGCACCAGTTCAATCCGAGCCTCTTCAGCAGGAGTATCTAGATTAATCTTCATCAGTTCTCAGGAGTTTTAATTATTAGAAGGGGAATCTTCAGCCGGATCGGAACCTTTCAATTTCGGCTCCCGATTCCGTTCTCCCGATTCTTGAGAATTGAGAGAACGCCTGTTCAAACCATCTGCACCAAAAGAAGAATTGCTGTATTCTGCACCGGGTGCTCGACCCTTAGCATTAGCGGCAGGCCAGTATTGCCTGTAAAGCAATTCCAGTTCATTTCCAGCTTTGCGAAATATTTTTGCCTGGTTGAACAAAAAAGCTTGAAATATGCGATAAAACACCAAGGTAAAAATTGCTACTACCATCCCAGTAGCAGTAGTAATCAGCGATTCGCCAATGCCCGATGTCACGCCACTCGTGGCCGCCGTGCCAATGTCGCCCAGACGGATGGAACTGAGCGAGTTAATCAAGCCCAAAACTGTTCCCAGCAAGCCCAGCAAAGGCGCGAGAGCGATCGTAGCTTCTAAGATTTTGTCGCCGCGGCGCATCGAAGCCAACTCTTCATCGGCGGAGGCTTCGAGAGCGAGTCGAAATAAATCTGGTTCGGGATTGTAGAGCCGCAGGGGTGCAGAAAGAAATCGCCCGATCGGCTGTCGGTTAGCTTGTCTGGCCATCTCGTTAGCCACCCCCCAATCGCTGCGAGCCGCTTCAAGAATGCGGTTAACTATCTGCTTTTCTTTGCTCAGGAGGCTCGCCCAAAACCACAAGCGCTCGATAATTGTACTCAAAGATAAAATCGATAACACCAACAGGGGCCACATGGCGGGGCCACCTTTTTCAAACAGTTCTTGAATATTCACAATATTTTTGCTCCTGCAGTACCCACTAACTTTTGCTTCTGTTCTACTTTTTTTAACAAATCTAAGGCCATTTAATTTTAGCTATTAATGTACTCAGGACTTACGCACTCGCGACTAAAGAAAGCCGGTTTTGCGAAGGGGGCGTCCGGGTGCAACGAAGTATTTTCGTTGAGGAAACCCGGTTCCTGGGTAAGTCTTGGTAATGTTTTCTAGTGCTTACGGGTGATGGGCGGCGACTTCCTCACAATTCCTCTAAGTCTTGACACATATCTTGGAGTGACTGGTGTTGAAGGCGGCGGGAAGAGCGGCGATATTTTTTAGTTTGCAGCTTCGGTTCGTAATGCTGCGTACCATCCGACTTGGTTTGCTGTTTCAAACTCGCCTCGGCACTGCTGGAGTTTTGCTCTTGTTGCTGGCGGACGATCGCCTCTTCGAGAAACTGCAAGTAATAATCGTAGCGCTCCCAACCGCCGCGCACGACACAGTTAGGCTCATCTCGGTGCGAACAGTCGCTAAACTGGCAGCTACCCAAAGCCAGCCTCTGGCGGGCTTCTGGGAAATATTCAGCTAACTCGGACGGATCGCATTCGAGAGCCGGCTGATTAAAGCCCGGAGTATCGGCCAAAAGTCCGCCACCGGGGAGTTCAAATAGTTCTACGTGGCGAGTCGTGTGGCGCCCGCGGCCGAGTTTGCCGGAAACAGCGTTCACTCGTAGGTTTAGCGCCGGGATCAGTTGGTTGATCAAGCTGGACTTGCCAACCCCAGAAGGGCCACAAATTACCGTTGTTTTTCCTTGCAGGTGGTCTAGAAGCAAGTTAGGCAACGGGCTATGTACGGAGTTTGACGGATGTAACGGCTTGATATAATTTGGAGTATGGAGGTTATCCTCAGAACTCAGCAGAGATGGCTCTATTTTCTCTACTAAGTCATAGAAATGCGCTTCCCAGGCAGAAACTTCATTTTGATCATTAGCAAGGGCTTGCTGAACTCCTGCGCCGCTGCGGACGCTAATAAACATTGGTTCGTAGCCCCAGCCTGAAAGCCGATCGCGCCACTGTTCCAACTCCTGGGGCGTGACCAAATCGCATTTGTTCAGGCACAAACTCACCTCTAAACCTGTTGATTCTGCCTTGACTAAAAACCGAGTTAATGATGCGGGATCTAAGTCGGGTTCAGCAAGGGCAAAAACGAGGAGAATGCGATCGGCATTAGCTACAGGCGGGCGGTTGAGTTCTGTTTGGCGCGGGAAGACTTCAGAAATTGCACCCCGGCGGTCAGTCCAGTCCGGTTCGTCTACCACCACGCGATCGCCCACCATCACCTGTTGGCCAATTTTTTTCAGTCGAGTGCGACGAGTGCACAGGAGAATCGGAGAATCAGCGAGGGGAGCATTTTGCCCGTCAATGGAGACTTCTGGATCTAACCTCACTTGGTAGAAGTTAGCCTGAACAGCAATTACAGTACCCACAATCGAGGCTGAATTCAGGCTCATCCTGCTTCCTTGTCTTCTGGGCGCTGCACTTTCATTGAAAAAAAGCCCGACTCCGGCTCATCCGCGACAAATTGGGTTTCCAGAATCTGGTAGCCTTCCATTTTGAGACTATCGGGCACTTGTTCGATCGGCTCCCCAGCATCCAGCCACACCTCCAAAACAGCACCCGGTGCCATTTGCTCCAAGCGCAGTTTAGTGCGAACAAAATTCAGAGGACAGGGTGTACCCCGCAGATCGATTTTGGCATCTGGGGATTTGGGACTTTCAATTTTCGATGTTGAATTCATAATGCTTTTTGCAATCTCCAATCCTGAAAGCCTTAGTTTTTTAAACAAGTTGCCTGGACACTGGAGAATCTAAAATTTTGTGTCCAATTGGACACAGACTATTATTCTTTCTGAAAAAAGTGAGCGCAATTGCGTTCACTTTTTTCAGCGCTGCTGAAACCGAATGCCCAGCAACAGGCCCACCTGCCATTTTTGTGAGCAATTGCACACAATTTTTTGACAGATACTAAAACAAATTGCCGGGGAATCCTCAAACAGGAAATTTTGACACCAATTGGTGTCAAAAATTGCTTATTTCTGAAACAAATTGCCCAGAAACCCTTCTATACCGCCTTTACCGGTACGATCGCCCTTCAGCTTAGCAAGCTGCATCAGCAATTCCCGTTCCTCAGCCGTCACCTTAGTCGGAATGTCAATAGACACCGTAATCAAATGATCGCCCCGACTGACTGGATTTCCCAACCGAGGCACCCCTTTTTTCTCCAAAGTCAAAACAGTATTTGCCTGAGTTCCGCTAGGAATCAACAATTCCGTCGGCCCGTCTACGGTTTCCACTTCCAACCGGCACCCTAAAATTGCTTGCAAATAACTAATCTTAACTTCCGAGCTAACGTTAGTGCCGTCGCGTTTAAATAGCGGGTCTTCATTCACCGCCAAGAACACGTAAAGATCCCCGGGCGGGCCACCCAGTTTGCCGGCATCCCCTTCATTGGAAACGCGCAAGCGAGTACCGTTGTCAACCCCAGCCGGAATTGTGATTTTCAGCTTTTTCATCACTTCTTTCTGTCCCCGGCCGCCACAAGTTTCGCACTTATCCTCAATCACTTGCCCGGTGCCGTTGCAGGTGGGGCAAACAGAAACTTGAGTAAAGCTGCCGAAAGGAGTGCGGGTAGCGCGTCGGACTTGACCGCTGCCGGTACAAGTCGAGCAGGTTTGTGGTCTGGTTCCCGGTTTCGCGCCAGTCCCGGTGCAAGTTTCGCAGGTTTCTAGATGCTTGATGCGGAGTTCTTTTTCCCCACCAAACACTGCTTCCCGAAAATCTAGCCGCAAATCGAGGCGCAAATCGTCTCCCCGCACCGGCCCGCTGCGCCTGCGACCTTGCTGTTGTGGGCCACCAACGCCTCCCTGAAAGCCCTGAAAGAAGCTTTCAAAAATATCGGCAAAGCTGTCACCAAAGTCTTGGAACCCAGGTGCGCCTGCACCGCTGACGCCTGCTTCGCCGAACCGGTCGAAACGGGCGCGGGTTTCTGGTTCTGAGAGTACCTCGTAGGCGCGGTTAATTTCTTTAAACCGCTCCTCGGCACCGGATTCTTTGTTGACATCTGGATGGTACTTGCGAGCTAGGCGGCGGTAAGCACGCTTAATTTCTTCTTTGTCTGCGCTGCGAGAAACGCCTAATATTTCATAGTAATCACCGGCCATAGAGCTGCTTGCCTGGAGGTAAATAACAAAAAGTGTACGAAAAAGAAACACGAAAAAGAAACGGGCGACCTTTCCTGAAATTACAGATTAAAAATCAAAAATTCTTATTGTTAATTTTTAACTTTTAATTTTTAGCTTTTCAGTTTTAAAGGAAAGGATTCATATCATCAACTTCTGGTTCGGGAACCTTCTGTTTTTGTTTTGACTGTGGACTTGACTGTGGATTTGACTGTCGTTTTGACTGTCGCTCCGGCTTTGGTTCCGGCTTTGGTTCCGGCTTTGATTCGAGCTTTGGTTCCGGCTTTGGTTCCGGCTTTGGTTCCGGCTTTGGTTCCGGCGGAGCTTGGGGAGCCACCAGCAGCTCTTCTTTCAGCAAAATGCTGTCGTCGTCCGCTTTAACCTCTTCTGGTTCTGATGATTCTACTTCTGACATCATCTCGCTTTCAACAACAGCTCCTGACGGGGCTACCCCGCTGCGGGCTTGGTCGTAGACTGCTGTCCCCAGCGAGTATAGCAGTTGCTTGAAAGATTCGATTGCGGGGGTGAGTTCCTCGAGTGTGATATCGGGGTTAGTCATCGCTGCCCGCAAGGCTGCTGCGGCTGTTTCCGCTTCGGCCTTGAGCTCGTCACTCAGCAGTTGCGCGTTGGTTTTTAAAGTTACACCACAATTATAGACGAGGGAGTCAGCTTGATTTTTGAGTTCGACGAGTAGAGCACGCTTGATGTCCTCGTCGGCGTAAAGTTCGGCTTCTTGTCGCATCCGCTCGACTTCTGTTTCGCTCAATCCACCTGTATTGGAAATTTGGATGCTTTGTTCTTTTCCGGTTCCTTTGTCTTCAGCAGCCACTTTGAGAATTCCGTTGGCATCGATTTCAAAGGTAACTTCGATTTGAGGGACGCCACGAGGGGCTGGGGGAATGCCTTTGAGCAGGAACTTGCCGAGACTTTTATTGTCTTTAACCAATGCCCGCTCGCCTTGGAGCACGTGAATTTCTACCGAGGTTTGCCCGTCTGCCGCCGTGCTGTACATTTGCGATCGGCTGGTGGGAATAGTTGTATTTCGCTCGATTACTTTGGTGAACACCCCGCCCAAGGTTTCGAGCCCCAGGGAGAGCGGCGTCACATCGAGCAGCAGCAAGTCTTTGACTTCACCGCCCAAAACCCCGGCTTGAATTGCCGCGCCTACCGCTACAGCTTCGTCGGGATTGACCGATTTATCGGGAGAAACGCCCCCAAAATACTTGCTAATTGCCTTTTGAACTGCAGGAACCCGGGTTGATCCTCCCACTAAAATAATCCTGTCTATGTCTTTGGGGGTCAAACTTGCGTCTTTGAGGGCTTGAGTCACCGGATCGATCGTCGCTTGCACCAAATGAGCCACCAGTTTTTCAAACTGAGCTTTGGAGAGTTCCATTTCCAAATGCTTCGGCCCTTTCTCGTCAGAAGAGATGAAGGGTAGATTGATTGAGGTGGATTCCCGATTGGAGAGTTCGATTTTCGCTTTTTCCGCAGCTTCTCTGAGTCGCTGCAAGGCCATTTTGTCTTGTGAGAGGTCACTGCCTTCTTGAGTGCGGAAAGCTTCTACCAGCCACTGTACAATGCAGTCGTCAAAGTCATCTCCTCCGAGATGGTTGTTACCGGATGTAGCGTTGACTTCAAAAATTCCGTCTCCCAGTTGCAGGATCGAAACGTCGAAAGTACCGCCGCCTAGGTCAAAGACCAAGATTTTCTGTTCTATATTTTGCTTGTCTAGCCCGTAGGAAAGCGCTGCCGCTGTCGGTTCGTTGACTATCCGAAGGACTTCTAGGCCAGCGATCGTACCGGCGTCTTTAGTCGCTTGCCGTTGGGCGTCTGTGAAGTAGGCTGGCACTGTAATCACGGCTTGGGTAACAGGTTGTCCCAAATAAGCTTCAGCATCTTGCTTGAGCTTTTGGAGTACCATTGCCGAGATTTCTTGAGGAGTGTGAACCTTGTTCCGAATTTGGACGTTAACGGTATCGTCTTTGCCTTTTATGCAGGTATAGGGAGTCCGCGCTCGTTCTTCTTCCGTGTCGTCCCACCGCCGTCCGATAAATCGTTTGATACTGTAGACAGTATTTACAGCATTAGTTACAGCTTGCCGCTTGGCCAATTGACCTACTAAGCGATCACCCGCCTTGCCGAATCCTACTATACTCGGAGTTGTGCGACCGCCCTCGGAATTGGCGATCACGACGGGTTTACCGCCTTCTAACACAGCTACGCAACTGTTAGTTGTGCCTAAGTCAATTCCAATAATTTTTCCCATAGCGCCTCATAAAACTTTGTGGGATGTTGGAAACCTCCAACTACAGGTTGGGGGACGAAAAACGACTCAGCTTGTTCAAACAAGCATCACCCGACTAGATTTGTAGGAAATAAACTTGATGTCCTAAAGCAATATCAAAGACGGGTAAAAACATTTTTCAGAATTTTTGGAGAAAGCGCTGACCTGCTTTTAGTCATCTTTAATTAAGAAGTTGGTGAGTCTGCCACCTGGGAACCCCCGAATTCTATTCGGGGGTCAGTGACTTTGAGGAATGCAGTAGCTTGTATCCCGATTAACCTTCCGAACTATCGGGATTTTCATCTGAGGCTACCACAGATAGCCCAGCCGCTGCAACTTTCACTTTGGCGTGCCGCAAAACGCGATCGCCCAGAATGTAGCCGCGTTCTAGTTCTTGGATAATTGTTCCTTCCTCGTGTTCGTCAGTTGGCTCGCTCAGCAGAGCTTCGTGGAGGTTGGGGTCAAACTGTTCACCTTCGGGGCGCATCGGAGAAACCCCGATTTGCTTGAGGCTATCTACCATTTGCTTGTAAACGCTTTGGTAGCTTTTGTGAATGTTCATTTCGCCGTCGGTTTGCGGCTTGATGTGCGATCGAGCGCGCTCGAAATTGTCAATTACTGGCAACAGGGGTTTGATCGTCAGACACCTTGCCTGTAAATCTAGCTCTTCTTTTTCCTTTTGGGTACGCCTGCGGAAGTTATCAAAATCTGCTGCTAGGCGGAGATTTTGATTTTTCAGTTCTTCTAGTTGAGCGGAGGCGACTTGCAACTGAGTTTTTAAAGCCTCTTTTTCCTCGGTTACCTGGGCCAGTTCCTTCTTCCAAGGCTCCGCCGCGTCTGCAGTCGGACTGTTGGTTGAACTGCCGGTGACGGTAGGCCCCGATGCGTTTGCTGGGGTGCGATCGCCTTGAGCACTTTGATAAGCTCGAGCAAGTTCGAGCTCCCAATCCGCCGATTCGTTCGAGTTTCCTGATGCCGCCGAATTTTCGCTTGCCATTGGCGAACCTTCTGGGGTGGTTTCCCCAGTTGAGTTAGGATCTTGATCTTGCTGTTTTTCCTCGTCAATCATAAAAGCTGCGCGACAGAACCCTATCAATTCTAGCAGATACAGTTAACCCGGTAAATCTAGAGGACTCGAATTTACTTTGTATGGCACAATGTGAAAAGAGGAAATCTCGCCCGATCTGGAGACATTGCTCAAAGCTTTCCATAAAATATTCAAAGGCCCGTTTAGATATTTACGTATAATGTGGCAGCAATGGGGCAAACCCAAGGTTTGTTTGTTCCTCATTTTTCATTAACGCTATCGCCTTAACAACAATTTTTATAAGTATATTTTGCTGTTAAGTCTACTACCACATTTCCCACTTAGGAGGCTTGATGTTCCAAGGTTTACTTTAAACGATAGTGACTTAAAGTTATCATCGCTCAGGCTGTTTTAGTTGCAAGCTGACGCTGGCATTCTTTACCCTTTGCGGAGTTTCCAAAGTCGGGAGAAAGAGGAATTTGTATTGAGTGACTAAGTAGTTATCTGTGTGCTTTTGTAACTCAGATACTATGTTGTTACTCTTGATGCGAATTGGGGCTGTGTTTTTTCTGATTCAATACCGCCGAATTCGCTGGAAGTCTCGAATTTTTTCCAGCCAAATGAGAGAGATTAGTTGGTTTGGCTGCGATGCTCATCTGTAAATACGATTGATATCTAATGGTCTCTTTCCAACATTTCTGAACGGTCAAGCTTACGTCACAAAGGTTCGGACACCAGGGTAGAATCAAAGTAATATTTACTGACCCAAAACTAGAGTTGCTCAAAATTTGCCCTGGGGGCTCATGCAGCCGACGATCGGGCAGTAACAGGTCGCAGATAATTAATCAAAATATATTTCAAAAGGGCGATCGAGGCTTTCGTAAAAGCTATCATCACAGAACATAGCTCATCTTTAATTTAGTACAGCTAACCGCGCCACCACGGGCGCTGTAATTTGAGCAAACAATTTGGGAAAATAGAATTAGCCTGGGAAGGGGACACACCCCGCCCCGCTTTTCTCTCCCGGTACGGGGAACCCCCAAGTGATGTGCCCTGACGCTATAACGAGAGTATCCCGCCAGTTGATCAGGTAAGTAAGCAACTTAGCACTCAACGAACAAGATTTGATTGCAAGCACAGGCAAATCCTTCCAAGGTCTCGTCAATTGGTGGACGAAGCTTAGAGGGGGCTGCGAGCTTACACTTGAGAGATAGGGATTGAGCAACAACATGATAGCTGATCCATAAGCAAAGAATACGGGGGTTAAAACCCCGCGTTGGTTTTCCTCTCAGCACTCTTTGTGACTGAGTTTCCCACCTATTGAGTGTTTTTTATGACTAGCACATCCCCGGTTCGCTCCACATCCTTAGTTTCTGTGAGCCAATTTCCTCCGGCTCTCACCAAGATGATTCTGTCGGGTTACGTCAACGGCGAGCAAGTTAAGCAAGCTCAAATTGAAAGCCAGAAGTCGGGCAAGCGTTTGACGGAGGTATTAGAAGCACTTACCGGGCAGCCGTTACCCCCAGAATTGCTGCGACTTTACAAGAAGCAGCAGATGTTTGAACGGAAGATAGTCTACGGCGTTGAAGCATTTGACCCGGAGATGAGCGAAATGTCTAACGAGCAACTCGGAGTTATGCTCGATGCGTTGAAGATTTCGATCGACATTTGTCACCAAGGTCGGTTTTTACCCGTAGCGAAGACTGAAACTGAGCCGGCGGCGGTTTTAGTGGCAATGGTAGATCCCGACAACCTCAACGCCATAGAAGATTTGCGGCGGATTTTACAGCCTCACGGCTTGGCTTTGCAGCGACGGGTGATTACGCCAGACGACTATCAGGACATAACATCGGCCTATCAAGACGACCAAGTTAAGAGGGAAGCTAAAAAAGCTGAAATCGAAAAGCAGAGAAAGATGGATCTAGGGGAGGGAGATTTTGGCGAGCTCTCGCTAGAAGAGGATACTGCCGATCAAGAAGACCTCGCTAACACATTGGACGATGCTGAGGCGGCTCCCGTAATTAAGGCCGTCAATATCATTTTGGCTAAAGCTTTGTCGGAAAAGGTGTCTGACATCCACGTAGAACCTCAAGAAGAGTTCATGCGGATTCGGATGCGGAAAGACGGGGTGCTGCAAGAGTATTTCCGGTTTCCCAAGCAGGTAGTCGCCTCGATTACCGCTCGTTTCAAGATTATTTCCAACATGGATATTGCCGAACGCCGACAAGCGCAAGACGGCCGCATCCGCCGGGTGTTTGAGGGACGCACGGTGGATTTCCGGGTGAACTGCTTGCCTTCGCGGTACGGCGAAAAAATCGTGCTGCGGATTTTGGACAGTTCCAGCACTCAGTTGGGTTTGGGTTTGTTAATCTCCGACGAAGAAACTCTGGCTTTAGTGCGAGAGAGTGCTAGCCGTCCGTTCGGACTGATTTTGGTGACGGGGCCGACGGGTTCGGGCAAGTCAACTACTCTCTACTCGATTCTGGCGGAACGCAACGATCCGGGGGTTAATATCAGTACGGCGGAAGACCCGATCGAATATGCTTTGCCAGGAATTACGCAATGTCAAGTAATTCGGGAAAAAGACTTGACTTTTTCCAACATTCTGCGGGCATTTTTGCGGCAAGACCCTGACGTGATGCTGGTGGGGGAAACGCGGGACAGGGAAACAGCCAAAACTGCTCTGGAAGCGGCTTTGACGGGACACTTGGTGCTGACGACGCTGCACACGAACGACGCGGCTGGGGCAGTGGCGCGTTTGGCAGAAATGGGCGTAGAACCGTTCATGGTTTCGGCCGCTCTGTTGGGCGTGTTGGCTCAGCGTCTGATGCGGCGCGTTTGCGACAAATGCTGCATTCCTTACCAGCCTACTGCCACAGAACTCGGCAAGTACGGTCTGTCGGCTTCTCAAGAAATTGATCTAACTGTTTACAAAGCCAACACCGTACCGGTGGAGGAAAGGAAGGAACTGGCAGAACGCGAGCAACTTTGTCGGAAGTGCGGCGGCCTAGGTTACAAAGGACGGGTAGGGGTTTACGAGTACCTGAAAAATACTGAGCGGCTTCAAACTCTGATCACTCAAGGAGCTCCCACAGAGCAAATTAAGGAAGCAGCAGTAGAAGAAGGGATGAAAACGTTGTTGGCTTACAGCTTGCAGTTGGTGCGAGAAGGCGCGACTACTTTTGAAGAAGTCGAACGGGTGACGTTTACTGACTCGGGCCTGGAGGCGGAAATGAAAGCCAAACGGAAGCAGGGACTTACCTGCAAAACTTGTCAGGCGGAATTGAAGCCGGAGATGCTGGATTGTCCGTACTGCTTGACGCCACGCTTTGTGGATTGATTCAGCAGTTAACTGTTGACTGTTAACTGAGCTAGATTGGTCAATAACTATCAATTCGATCAAGGAGAGGTATCTATGGGTCTGATGATTGAAGACGTACTGGAGTCCCTGGTAGAGCAAGGGGGTTCGGACATACACATCCAAGCGGGCGCGCCTATATTCTTCCGAGTCAGCGGTAAACTAACTCCTCAGACGCAATACGGCGACATTCTGTCTGCTGAGGAAGTGCAGATCCTAATTTTCCAAATGCTCAACAATATGCAGCGCAAGCAGTTGGAAATGGAGTGGGAACTCGACTGCGCTTACGGGGTTCGGGGATTGGCTCGGTTCCGCGTCAATGTCTACCGGGAGCGGGGTGCTTGGGCTGCTTGTATGCGGGCTCTGGCTTCTAAGATTCCTAATGCAGATGCTTTAGGCGTGCCGCAGATTTTGCGGGATCTGACGGAAAGACCCAGGGGTATGCTGTTGGTGACGGGACAAACGGGTTCCGGGAAAACTACTACGATGGCGGCGTTGTTGGATCTGGTCAACCGGACGCGGGCGGAACACATTCTAACAGTTGAAGATCCGATCGAATATGTGTTTCCTAATATCAAGAGTTTGTTTCACCAGCGCCAAAAGGGCGAAGATACTAAGAGCTTTGCTAATGCGCTGAAAGCTGCTTTGCGCGAAGATCCTGATGTAATTCTCGTGGGGGAAATGCGGGACTTGGAAACGATCGGTCTGGCAATTTCGGCGGCTGAAACGGGTCACATGGTGATGGGAACGCTGCACACTAATTCGGCGGCTGCAACGATCGATCGGATTTTGGACGTGTTCCCGCCCATTCAACAACCCCAAGTTCGCGCCCAGGTGTCTAACTCTTTGGTGGGAATTTGCAGCCAAAATTTGGTAATCAAAGTTGGGGGCGGCCGCTGCTGCGCTATGGAAATCATGGTAAATACTCCAGCTATGGCTAACTTGATCCGGGAGGGCAAAACTCCCATGATTTACTCCCAAATCCAAATGGGGGCAAAATTGGGTATGAGGACGATGGAAATGGCCCTCGCTGAACTTTACAAGAGCGGTAAAGTCACTTGGGAATCGGCAATGGCCAAGGCTTCTAAGGCTGACGAACTCGAACGCTTGATTGGTCCAGCACCTGTTGGCGCCAAGGTAGGAGCTCATTAATTCAGTCGGCAGTCATTAGTCAGGAGTTAGCAGACTGAATTAATGACTGATGACTGATGAGTCATAAATTTTAATAAATTTTCAGAGGTGAGCTGTGGCTACCAACGTTATCCGCCAAAAACCGAAAGGTGGCTTTGATTTCAGTAAGATTCAGGAGCAAATTGAATATAACCTTACCAGCCTTACTGTTAAGGATATGGCTATTTTTGCTCGTCAGTTTGCGGCTATGTTTAATGCAGGGGTGGCGATCGTGAGATGCCTTTCCGTGCTGCACGAGCAGTGTTCTAATGCTAAGCTGAAGCGAGCGCTCAGGAGCATGAATGCTGACGTGCAGGAAGGGATAAACTTGGCGGAGGCGATGGCTAAGTTTCCTGATGTTTTTGACCAACTGTTTATCAGTATGGTGGCGGCGGGAGAAGTCGGGGGGGTGCTAGATGAAACTCTAGACCGTCTGGCGGTGATGATGGAAAAAAATCACAAGACGGAGGCTGAAATTAATTCGGCCATGTCTTATCCGAAGACTGTGTTCTTTATTGCGATCGTGATTTTTTTCGCAATGACCATATTCTTGCTACCAACTTTCGCTAAGATATTTAAGGATATTGGTGCAGATTTGCCGACTTTTACGCTGATAATGTTGGGAATTAGTGCATTTTGTACGGCTTGGCCTCCGATCCAACAGATAACAGTTATTGGGGTAATTATAGCGCTCAAAATTGCCTTCGATATGTACTACAAAACTCCAATAGGTCACCTACAAATTGATAGGATTGCGATGAAATTGCCTATTTTTGGCGATTTGATCGAAAAATCGGCTGTGGCTCGGTTTTGCGTAATATTTGGGTCGCTGACGCGATCGGGCGTGCCGATTCTCAATTCTTTGGAAATTGTGCGAGATGTGGCGGGGAATCAGGCGATATCTAATGCGATTGAATATGCGAGACAGGAAATTCAAAACGGTGGCATGATCAGTATTGCTTTGCAAGAACAAGCTGTTTTCCCGTCTTTGGCTATTCAAATGATGGCAATTGGCGAGGAAACTGGGGAACTTGACAAGATGCTGATGAAAGTTGGCGCTTTCTACGAAACGGAAGTGGAAGAAGCAGTAAAAGGACTTACCAGTATGCTAGAACCTCTGATGATTGTTGTCGTCGGTGGTATCGTAGGTTCGATTTTGCTGTCGATGTATCTGCCGATGTTCGCAGTGTTCCAGAAGTTGTAAAAAAGGGCGAATTAGTTATTAGTTATTAGTTAGTAGCAATTAACGTAACGCATAACCAATCACTACTTCAATCGTCCCCAGGCTCTTCTTTGGCAGACTTTTGGAGGAGGCACATCCTCGATTAAAAGGAGAAAACAATTTGGAGGCTCTGCCTCCAAATCTTCCTTACCAGGGTCTTCCCATTGGTGAAAAATTACGAAAATGCCACAAAAGTCAAGTAGGATAGGCAGACAGATTTAACTGCTGCCTAATCCTGGCTTTAGGCTCCAGGGTAAACGCATCTTAATTGGAACCCAAAATATGCTACAGTTAAATCAGAGTAAATTTCAATGTAGTTATTGTAGTTAATGGGTGCTATCAATGGCAAAAGGTTTTACTCTAACTTTAAATCACCAACAAAACAAACAGATTCATTGACTTCGGTGAATATATTAAATGCCAGTTTTTTAGAAAAATTTTCCAATTTGAAGGCTCCCAGAAGATAAAAAATAAAAAAATATTCAGAGATATTACAGGGGAATCGCATCTTAATTAAGGTATAATGGTGAGGGAAATTTTTCAAACATTTGACAGCATCATTCAAGCGCAGCTCGTAAACTAAGGAATGAAAATTGAGTGTGATGCTGATAGCCAGCTAAGCACGCTCGCTGGGGTTCCACCTAGTTAATTTATCTCCATCAGGTGTTCTTGCCTAGGGCTTGTTTTCAAACTATAACCACAACAGAATGCAGGCGATCGTAATCATGGCTGTATAATTGGCAGGCAGCTTCTCATATCGAATAGCACTCCGACTCCATTGCTTGAGTTGGTTGAGAGTACGTTCAACTATGTTCCGTTGCCGCTAGATTTCACGGCAGCCTTTTTCCATCTGCCTCAGTGAGGGATACCTGCCGGAAGTCCATTCCCAGTTTAACTGCTTGTTGGTCGCCGATACCGTCTCCACCGCAGCCCTGCCAGAGGCAGGTGCATTTTCGGTCATTTGTCAAGTACGATTTATACCAAATTAGATGCGATTACCCTACACTCATAACCAATAAATATGGTTCACTTTAACGTTGCCTTTCAACACTTTAACTCCTTTACCGATATTACCCTATCCCTGGCGAAAACTTTACACGAATTGGGAATTCCTATTTCTGTCGAACCTTCAACAATAGCCTCTCATCTCAGCCGCAATTCGACAGCGGAAGAAAACGACCTGCTAGAGAAGTGGATGAACACCACACCCTCAGATTTATTTCATATCAAATGGTCTCATTACTGGAAACCTTATTTTTTAAAAGAACTCAACGGACATCTCAACTTAGAACTTTTTGCGATTAATTACGAATTCGCCAAAAACACTGATGATTATGATTACTGGATTTACGATGCTGTTAACACTTCATCTCACAAACTAGCCGTCAGCCAGTATTCTAAGAACGTTTTAATAAAAGCTGGATGTCCGGCAGCCAACGTATCAGTCATGCCTCTAGGTTTCAATCCTTTAATCTCGCAACTCTATTTGCCCAGACCGCAAAAAACCCAAAAAGATGTAAAGTATATTCTGCACATGACCAATTCTTTTGATTTGTATAGATTTGGCACGGATCTGGCAATTCAAGCTTTTTGTCAAGAGTTTAAAGATGATTCTAACGTAGAGTTAATTATCAAAGATGGTGGCAAAAATCCTGATGTTATAGTTGAACACCTCGTAAATATCGAAAAACAATTCGGCAAGTTCAAGTCAAAAGTTCAGGTAAAGCCTAAATTTTGTACTAAAGCAGAACTAGCTGATTTATACTTGTCAGCCGATGCTTTTTTAGCTCCGTTTCGCGGCGAGGGTTTTGCGATTAAAATTTTGGATGCCTTTGCAGCAGGTTTGCCCGTTGCTATGACTATGTACGGCGGCCCGACTGAGTACGCCAATGCTGATAACTGCTATCCCATTGCTTACGATCTAATTCCCGTGGGAAAGTGTTACGATACTGAGTATCTAAAAATCAGAAATGCTCCTCATTGGGCCGAGCCAAATCTTCAGTCTGTTCGCGAACAGTTGCGAAAAATTGTTGAAGACCCGATGCGTTTTCAGGTAGCTCACAAAGCTAAAGAGACGGCGGATTTATTTAATTGGGAAGCTGCTGCTCAAAAATTGCTAAGATTAATGCGAAAGTTGTTTTAGGAGCAGAAATTATGGGACTCGAACGCAAAATGTTTAGGGGAATGTTTTCACCCGGGGAGGTGGTGCGGTTGAAACAGCCTTGTTTTACTCCCGGGCGATTGTTTGAGCCAGGAAAATATAACGCTGATGAGTTGCCGGATATCGCTTTTGATATGGGTTTGGTAGACCATTTGCCACAAGTCAAAGGCAACAGTTCAGAAAATCTCACTGTTCAGAACCCGCCAGCTAAAAACCTTGAGGACTAAAATCCCGTTTGCAGTAAGGAGTTCCGTCCTAAAAATCCCCGTTTGTAGTAAGGACTTTAGTGCTGAAAATTAAAATAAATAATCAAAGACTCAAGTCCTGACTGCAAAAAAGATAAAGCCAATTTAACCATTTTGCTCTATCTGGGCAATTAACTCTTTCAAAACTTGACTAGCTTTATCGTTCTCAATCTGACAAGTTCCGGCATTCTGGTGTCCACCACCGCCATATCTTAACATTAACTCCCCAATATTAGTTTTAGAAGTTTTGTTAAAGATTGACTTGCCAACTGCGAAAACAGTATTTTGTTGTTTCAGTCCCCAAAGTACGTGAATCGATATATTGCATTCGGGGAACAAAGCATAAATTACAAAACGATTTCCCGCATAAATCACCTCTTCGTTACGCAAATCCAAAACAACTAAATTATTATAAACTTTGGCGCATCGCTGTATTTGCTCTTTAAATTTTTCTTCTTGCTCGAAGTAGAGGTCTACTCTTTCTTTTACATCAGGAAGCTGCAAGATTTCGTCGATGGTATGATTTTTGCAGTAATCGATTAACTGCATCATTAACTGATAATTGGAAACCGTAAAATCTTTAAACCTTCCCAAGCCGGTTCGGGCGTCCATTATGAAGTTTAACAGCACCCATTCTTGCGGATGCAGAACCTCTTCTTGGGAAAATTGAGCGGAATCTGATTTGTCAACTGCCGCCATCATCGACTCAGAAATATCAGGAAACTTTGATTGGCCTCCATAATATTTGTACAGTACCCTAGCAGCAGAAGCTGCATAGGGGTCGATGATGTGGTTAATTTTGATTTTCTCGTGTCTAAGAGTTTCGCTGAAATGGTGATCGAAAGCTAAATGAACTCCCTCAACATAGGGTAAATTGGTGCTAATATCGTTATTTGTTATTTCGATTTTCCCATCCTGCATATCTTTAGGATGCACGAATTTAATCTCGTCGATCATATCGAGTTCTTTGAGCAAAACGGCACAGACTAGACCGTCAAAATCGCTGCGGGTGACTAATCTGTATTTTTTAGTGAGTGGCATATGCTTCTGTGATAGGGAGGAACTGATCACCAGCTAATATAACGTATTACCCGATCGCTTTCCAATATGAACGCAGACCCTTACGCTTGGATAGAGAAGGCCCTGGACACAGTTCGCCGTGCCGATTGGTATCGATCGCCACAATCGATCGAAAGTTCCCCTGGGCCGATGGTAAAATTAGCAGGCCGTCGGCTGATTAACTTTGCCAGCAACGATTATCTGGGACTTGCTGCCGATGACAGGTTAATTCAAGCTGCTATGGCTGCAACTAAGGAATTTGGTACGGGTGCGACGGGTTCGAGGTTGGTCAGCGGACACCGCGATTTGCACCGACAGCTAGAACAAGCTATTGCTAATTTAAAACAAACTGAAGATGCTTTAGTATTCAGTTCGGGATATTTGGCGAATCTAGGGGCGATCGCATCCGTTGTCGGCAAGCGCGATTTGATATTATCTGACAAGTACAACCATTCGAGCCTGAAAAACGGAGCCACACTCAGCGGTGCAACTGCCCTAGAGTACAGTCACTGCAATCTTGAGGATTTAACGGTCAAGTTAGAGCAAAATCGCGCGAGATACCGCAAGTGTTTAATTATTACCGATAGCGTCTTTAGCATGGATGGGGACTTGTGTCCGCTGCCACAGTTGTTGGCTGTGGCCGAAACCTTTAACTGCATGGTATTAGTAGATGAAGCTCACGCTACAGGAGTTTTCGGTGCTAGCGGTGCCGGTTGTGCAGAACATTTCGGGTGTACGGGAACACCGCTGATTCAAGTGGGGACACTCAGCAAAGCTTTGGGAAGTTTAGGTGGTTACGTTGCGGGCTCTGCTGCTTTAATTGATTTTCTGCGTAATCGAGCTGCGAGTTGGATTTATACTACAGCATTGACACCTGCTGATGCGGCGGCTGCTTTGGAAGCTGTGAGGATTGTACAGCAAGAACCAGAACGCCGAGTTCGGTTGCGAGAAAATATCGAAACTTTCAAATATTGCGCGATTACCAATCACCAATTACCAATTAGCAATTCCCTCTCCCCCATTTTCAGTCTTCCGTTAAAAGATGCAGCCTCCGCTTTAATAGTCGGCAGCAAACTCAAGGAGATGGGTATTTTTGCTCCGGCGATTCGGCCTCCGACTGTAAGCGTGAGTCGAATTCGGATTTCGCTGATGGCAACTCACGAGCTCGCACACCTTCAGCAGTTGGTAGAGGCGCTGAAGCAAGTTTTGAGTTTGGAGTAAATGTTGGGTACGTACCGCGCACCGCTTGACTAAATGTAAATGTTGGGCATCGGGCATCGGGCATCGGGCATCGGGCATCAGCCTAATGACTACTGACTAATGACTTCTGATTGTCAAGATATCGCTATTGACTTATGACCAATCTTATACAGGAGTTTTGTCGATCGGTCAACAACTGTAAATTTTTTGTAAATTTAGATACTTTTTGGAATTTAGCGCTATATTAGAGAAGTAGCAGGTACACCAAATTTAATATAAGGAACGTCCACCATGAACACAAATCGTCAAAACGTAAAAAAAGTAGCAGAAACCCACCGCGCTAACATTCACAAGCAACTGATGCACCGCATAGAAGTAGCCAGATCCAGTGGTAATCAAGATTTGGTTCGGGTGCTTGAAGAGGAAATGAGACAGCTTTAAAGAAGCTGCAACTAGAATTTGCCGTAGTTTGGTTTAGAGGGTTGTGCGAGAAATGCAGAATTCCGGCAACCGCTACCTGTGAAGTTTTGACTCCTCTCTTAGTTGGTAGGAAAAACCCCGGTTTATTCAAGAAACCGGGGTTTTTTATTGAGAAGGAAGAAGAAAGAAGGAAGACTCATGCACGCAAAAACTCTATCTGTAGGGTGCGTATCGGGGCACAGAAACTCTACCAATAGCGGATTGAACCATTTTTTGCGTAAGTTATGAAGTCAGAACGAAGAGGGAAGAAGGAAGAACAGGACTTACGCTGCATTCGTTGTATTTTTAACACTATCTATAGTAGTAAATTGCGCCGAGGCGCACCCTACTAATAACTATAGGACTTACGAAACTGGCACATGGTGAGGCGTGTTCACGCCCTCACCCATCACCTAAAGCAGTCCTGGGTACTGACAAATGGACAGTCGCGACTAACAACCAAACTCAATCCAGCACGAATAACGTACACTCATGTGTGTGCTATTCCTTGGAAAATTGAGCAATTTCCTAGGGAAATCAAGCAACTAACGGGAGAGAATATTGCCAGTGCCGTCAAGCTAGAATTCCCAGAAATCATATTGCTTGCCATGAAGTTGCGTGGGGTAGGCGCTCAAAAGTTTAGCCGATAAAACTCGTCAAACAATATATCAAATTAAACACGGCTGCTATCAAATTATTTAAGTGAGCAACTAAAACTTGCCAAGGTTCCGATATTTATTGTCTAATATTTTGGTGCTGGTACACAAAGGTGTGACTGTTGCTTAAATCCTGCCCAATTTCTCTGTAATGCCTGAAGTCCCTAAATACCGAACGGGTTAGGCGAAGCCATCAACGGCATGGCTAAAAGAACGCCAAATTAGCAAAAGTCACAAGTTAGAAATAAAAGGTAATAAGATAATATTGAAGATGGATTGAGATAGCTCGTCATGGTTCACTGGGAAAGGCAGCTTGGCCAAAATTTAAGACTAGGAACAATTATTAACAGAAAAAAGTTTAGATATATAACGCTGAACATGGGGTAGCGACTGCAATATCCAAAAAATATATAGGTAAAATTGATGGCGACAGACATCCGACACCAGCAGGAAAACGGCTACCACTCAGAACCAACTCAGCCTTACCCAAGAGACAATCTCAATAGGCGATCGCCCATGCGCCTCCAGAGAAGCCTGAGTTCTATTGAAACCTGGGGCTTTGGCCTGAGCGGTCATATCGCATGGGTAACAATTGCACCACCAATGTACGCCGCTCTGGGCCCAAATGCAATTTTCGTCTGGCTGCCCGCGGTGCTGTTGGGGGTAATGCTGAACCTGCAAGTGAAACGCTTAGGGGAACATTGGCCAGAGATGTCAGGGGGAACACCCAACTATATCACCAGGCTACTGAGGAACTATCCCTCTCTGGGTCGCTATGCGGCGTTCGCTTACTTCCTGAGTTGGGTAGTATATCCATCAGTGAATGCGATCGTCATCACAGACCTCATCCAAGCTAACCTGGAACCCTTGGGCATTCCGTGTCCCAGAACAATTCTCATAGTTGGATTCACGCTGATCGCTTATATTGTGGCATTTAGCGGCACTCGCGCCCTAGGAATACTGCACGCATTTTTCGTGTTCCCAGCAATTGGATTTCTACTGGTGTTTGGCATTCAAGGGATGGGATGGTTAGCTTTATCTCCAGAGAGTCCCGGACTTTTCCCCAGCAGTTGGCCAAGCTTAACCTTTGTGGACTGGGCTAAGTGGTCCTGCTTCGCCATCTACGCTACTTGCGCCTGCGAAACCGCTTCTTCTTTTGTCGCCGACAGCCGTCGTCCGAGTGAAACTTTGCGGTTTCTAAACTTAGCTGCAGCGCTAATTGTGCCCATATTTCTAGCCAACTCTTGGGTACTAATGCGCTTAGCCACCGCTGAAGGACTGGGGGAAGACTCGTTTAAGAATTTATCAGCAGCAGCCGTCCCATTTTGGGGCCCGTCAGCTTCCTTAATCGTGACACTGTTGCTGGCTTCAAGCTGTTTTCTAGCTTGCGCCACTGCGGTTTCTAACTCTCCCCGAATTTTGTACCAACTCGCTCTAGATGGATATGTTGCACCCGTTTTTGCGATCGTTTCCCGACGAGGAGTTCTGCAACCAGGCTTGATATTTTGCGTTTTAATTAATTTGATCGGTTTACTTTGGATAGATATAACTCGGCTATTGGTGATTGGTTGTGTTGCCTTCATCGTAATGTTGATGTCACTCTATCTTGGACTCTGGTTGCGGCGAGGATCTCCAGAAGTGCGATGGCCTTGGTGGGCATTAGGCTTCTTGATTTTTGATGGTGTGGTGTTGCTGGTTGGAGGCTTAGCTTGGAGTCGGGAAGATGTGGTGATTGGGTTGCTGTTTCCTGTGGTTATTTTCGTAGTGGATGCGGCTATCCGTCGCATTCCCTTTGCACCGTTTCATCCAGAATGGTGGATTCAGCGTTATCGGCAAGATCGCAAGAGCTTGATACCAGATTTTGTGGCGTTTCAGGTTGTAGTCGCCATTTTACTGATTTGTAGCGCCGTTACGATCGGCTGGTTGTTTGGTATTCCCTTAGAGGCTAACTCAAGTCTTGCCTCTAATCTTTTGGTAGTGCTAGTCTTGAGTATCACCTTTGTTGGGGTAGCCGTTGCCTGTTGGACGAGCATATCCCAGGTTGTCTTAATGGACGAGGCACGAGAGGGAGCAGAACAGCTTTTTACCATAGCCCTAGATGCTATTGTAGTGCTGGATGAAAAAGGTGTAATTCGTCAGACTAATCCTGCTGCTGAAAGCATCTTCGGAATAGATATTACCAGGCTAATTGGGTCTTACCTGAACAAATTACTACCCGGATTAGCGGCTCAGCCAGAGCATTGGCTCAGTCGCAGCGAACAAACCCTCAACTTACCAGATGGAAACTCGCGCATCCTCGAAGTTGCCATCTCAAACCGATTCTCTCAACAAGCTTCTCTTTCCAATCAGGATCTCCAAGAATATGTGGCGATCGTGCGCGATATCACCGATCGCAAGCAAGCCCAAGAAGCACTGCAAAAAGCTAATGAGGAACTAGAAATCAAAGTCGAGGAGCGTACATCTGAACTCACCCATACGGTGCAGCAATTGCAGAATGAGATTGAAGAGCGCCAGCGGATAGAAGCAAATCTCAGAGCGATGCAAAATCAGATTGTTGTCCAAGAAAAACTAGCTTCTCTGGGCAGTTTAACAGCCGGGATTGCCCACGAAATCAGAAACCCCTTAAACTTTGTCAACAATTTCTCCGAACTTTCTGCTGAATTAACAGAAGAACTGTTTGAAAAAATTGAAAATCAAGCAGAACGTTTAGATCCTGAAACCAGTGAGGATATTGCCGAGCTATTAACCGACCTCACAGCTAATCTTAAAAAAATTAATCAACACGGTCAAAGAGCAGACAAAATCGTTGGCAATATGCTTTTGCATTCGAGGGGACAAAGCGGTCAGTGGGAAGCTACAGATATAAATAGTTTATTGGCCGAATATATCAATTTAGCCTATCACGGGATGCGAGCCAAGGAACCTGCTTTTAACATTACCATAGAAACCGACTATGACAATGACATTGGCGAAGTAGAGGTCGTGCCACAAGACATCGGCAGGGTTTTTCTTAACATTATTAGCAATGCTTGTTATGCAGCCTATAAAAAGAAACAAGAAATCGGAGAATTATTTTCACCGCTGCTTGACGTGAGAACTCGAAATATTGGTTCGGCGATTGA
Source organism: Microcoleus sp. Pol10D4 (assembly GCF_036701555.1). NCBI lineage: Bacteria > Bacillati > Cyanobacteriota > Cyanophyceae > Oscillatoriales > Microcoleaceae > Microcoleus > Microcoleus sp. Pol10D4. Next base: position 51,812 of record NZ_JAUBRA010000012.1, on the reverse strand, counting down.
AATCCGCATTCGCGATAATGGCTCAGGTATAAAACCAGAGGTACTCGATAAAATTTTCAATCCCTTTTTTACTACAAAGCCACCAGCGGAAGGTACTGGTCTAGGTCTTTCTATTAGTCAAGATGTTATCGTCCAGCAACATCGAGGAGAACTAAAAGTCGAAACAGAAGTAGGAAATTACACAGAGTTTATAATCATATTGCCCAAAAAAAGTAGCCGAAATTAAGGAGTCAACAAAATGAAAGTAATGGTTGTAGACGACGAGGAAGATATTCAGTCACTGTTCAAGCAAAAATTTAGGAAAGAAATCAAAGCAGGGCAAATTCAATTTCATTTTTGCCTATCTGCAGAGGCAGCTTTGAACTACTTAGAAAACCAGGACAAGGCATCTATTGTCTTGATTTTATCCGATATTAATATGCCCGGAATGAATGGGCTAGAACTGCTCAGGATTCTTAAAGAAAAGTTTCCTGACCTAAAAGTTTTTATGATTACCGCTTATGGAGATGAGAGAAATTACCAAACCGCGATAGCTTATGGAGCGGATGACTATATTACTAAGCCTGTTAATTTTGATACACTCAAAAACAAAATAATCAATTTGAAATAAACTCACAAGGAAACCTATTGGGTAATTGCTAATTGCTAATTAAAAGCAGTTCCTCACTTGAGTGAAAATTTCTAGATTGCATTTTCCTTCTGCCCTTCTAGATCGGTAGATTCTTATATTTTTTCGTTCATAAAAATTAATATGTCAGCAAAAATACTATTTGTGGATGATGAAACAGATTTAGAATCTCTGCTTTCCCAGAAATTTAGAAAAAAAATCCGCGCGGAAGAATGGCAACTTTTTTTTGCCCATAATGGCGTACAAGCACTGGAAAAATTGAAAGAATGCCCCGATATAGATATAGTAGTGACCGATCTTAATATGCCGGAAATGGATGGCATGACTTTACTCTCTAAACTTAATCAGATAAACCTCCCTTTCAAAACAATAGTTATATCCGCCTATGGCGACATGAAAAATATAAGAAATGCGATGAACTTCGGTGCTTTTGACTTTCTAATCAAGCCGATAGATTTTCATGATCTAGAAATTACCCTCAACAAAACGCTGCGCGAGGTGCAACAGTTAAAAGAAAACCAGCATTTGCGGCAATCAGAAGCTTTGGCTAGAGAACAAGCTCAGCATTTACATTATAGTCTGCAAGACCTAAAAAAGACCCAAGCTCAACTAATTCAGACCGCAAAAATGTCTTCTTTGGGTCAAGTGGTGGCGGGGATTGCCCATGAAATCAATAACCCCGTCAACTTTATCTATGGCAATATCAGCCACGTCAGTGATTATATCCAAGACCTACTCCACCTGCTCCAGCTCTATCAGCAGCAGTACACTCCTCCCACTTCGGAGATTCAAACTGAAATCGAAGCCATAGATTTGGAATTTCTGATAGCAGATTTACCCCACATTATGGCTTCGATGAAAGGGGGTGTTGACCGCATTCAGAAGATTGTTTTGTCTTTGCGTAACTTCTCAAGGTTGGATGAAGCTCACATAAAGCCTGTTGACATTCACCAGGGGATAAAAAGCAGCCTGATGATTTTGCAGAATCGACTTCACACAAGGGCAGCGCGTCCAGACATTCAAGTGATAGAGGAGTACAGCGCTCTGCCTTTAGTCGAATGCTATGCTGCCGAACTAAACCAGGTGTTTATCAACATCCTTTCTAATGCGATTGATGCTTTGAAGGAATACAACAAACAACGGTCACTAGAGGACATCCGCGGTTGCCCGCTCGCCATTACTATTCGCACTTTTCTGCTAGAGGAAAACTCCCGTGTCGTCATTCAAATTCTGGACAATGGGCCGGGAATGACCGCCGACGTGAAAGACCGTATTTTTGAACCCTTTTTTACTACTAAACCTGTAGGTGAGGGTACTGGTTTGGGTCTCTATATCAGCTACCAAATTGTACTGGAGAAGCATGGGGGCGCATTGAAGTGTTTTTCAGAGGTGGGGCAGGGAGCGGAGTTCTGGATTGAAATTCCAATCAGACAAACTAGGGGGGCACTCGACCTTAGCTAATCAATCGACTTCTACCAAACTCAGAGCCTATTTCAGCCATCCGGTTTGCCATTGTAGAAATCAGCCTTTTCATTACTCCTGAAATAATTTATAATATAAATAAAAGTATATCAAAATTGCTCATCGGATAAATTAATCACTCCCAGGAGTTCAAAAAATGTCGCCTACCACCGAAAGGGCTGGCAATATGCCCGCTAAAATATTATTTGTGGATGACGAGCCAGATTTAGAATGTTTAATTTCCCAGAAATTTAGAACCAAGATCCGCACAGGAGAATACCAAGTTTTTTTTGCACATAATGGCGTAGAAGCGCTTTCAAAGTTGCTAGAACAGCCGGATATAGATATTGTACTGACAGACATTAATATGCCAGTCATGGATGGTATGGCTTTGCTCGCGAAACTTAACGAGCTAGTTACTCTGGTTCAAACAGTAGTTATATCTGCCTATGGCGACTTGGGAAATATCAGAAAGGCGATGAACGGTGGGGCCTTTGATTTTTTGACAAAGCCTATAGATTTTCAGGATTTAGAAATTACAATTAACAAAACATTGTCCCATGTGCAACAACTAAAGGAAAACGAGCGCTCCCGCCAAGAAAGGGAGGAGAAATTGCGGCAATCGGAAGCGCGAGAGCGAGAAAAAGCCATCCAACTAGAACTGGCACTGCAAAATTTACAGCGCACCCAATCTCAGCTTATTCAGACTGAGAAAATGTCTAGCTTAGGACAACTAATTTCCGGTATTGCCCACGAAATTAATAATCCCGTTAACTTCATCTATGGCAACTTAAATTATGTCAATGATTACACTCATCAGCTATTGAGTTTAATCACGCTTTACCAGGATCACGATGCCCATAAATACCCTGAGATCGACGCTTTAATTGAGAAAATCGAGCTGGAATTTATCAAAGAGGATATGCCTAAAATGCTGTCTTCGATGAAATTGGGGGCAGAACGTATCCGTCAGATTGTGCTGACGTTGCGGAACTTCTCGCGCCTAGACGAAGCTGAGATGAAACCCGTTAATATTCACGAGGGAATCGACAGCTCTCTAGTAATTTTGCATAGTCAGCTCAAGGCTAAGCCGAATTCTTCGGCTATTCAAGTTATTCAAGAATACGGAGATTTGCCACAAATAGAATGTTATGCCTGTCAGTTGAATCAGGTATTTATGAACTTCCTGAGCAATGCCATTTATGCCTTGAATCACTATGACAAAAAAAGCAGCCCGGAGCAAGTTAAAAACGAGCCTAGGACGATTACAATTGGTACTTCTATGCTCAATAGCGAGTGGGTAAGAATCAGTTTTAAAGATAATGGGCCGGGGATGACTGGCGATGTAATAAATCGACTGTTTAATCCTTTCTTCACAACTAAACCAGTGGGTGATGGCACTGGCTTGGGATTATCGATCAGCTATCAGATTGTGGTGGAGAAGCACGGCGGAAATTTGAAGTGTTTTTCGCAGCCAGATGAAGGTGCAGAATTTGTGATTGAGATTCCGATTAGGCAACGCGCTCGGTTACAGATGAAAGCGAGTTAAGGGAAATTAAACAAAAAATTAGGGTAAAGCCTTGTAGAATCTATATCGCGATCGCACTTCCCCAATTTCTCTGTAATTTCTGAAGTCTCCAAACACCGAACGACCTCAGTGAAGCCCTCAATAATAGATTTTCAGTGGTTTGTCAACTTGTCAGTATCCCGCACTGGTTAAGGTGAGGCGTGAGGGCGCGAGGACGCCTTCACCATGTGCCAGTTGCGTAAGTTTTGAACTAATTTAATGACTAATGACTAATGATTATCTTCCTCCGACGACGACATTTTTAATCCGCAGATGGGGGCCGCCGACACTTACGGGCAAACCGCTTTGGCCGCCTTTACCGCAACCGCCGTAAGCATAAACCGAGTCGTTTCCTATCGACTCAATATCCTTTAAAGTCTGAAATACATTGCCGCTTAAAGTGACATCGCTCACGGGTTCGGCTAATTTGCCGTCGCGAATCATAAACCCTTGAGCCGCCGCAAAGGTAAACATTTCGCCGTTGGTTTGTCCTCCCAACATCCGCACTGCATACACTCCTTCGTCAATGTCAGCAACCATTTCGTCAAAAGAATGTTCTCCAGACTCGATCGCAGTATTAGTCATCCGCACCAAAGGCATAAAAGTAGCACTAAGAGCCCGGGCATTTCCCGTCGGACTTTCGCCCATTTTGCCCGCTGTTTCGCGATTGTGCATCCGAGCCGCTAAAACTCCATTTTTAATTAAATGCTTGCACTGAGCCGGCACGCCTTCGTCGTCATATTTCAAAGTTCCCGGCAATCCCGGCACAGTTGCATCGTCAATTACATTCAATTGTTCGATCGCCACAGGCTTACCCAAAGTCAGTAATTCCTGCATTTTCGGGTTTTCGTAAATGCCGTCTGCTTCCGACAAATGCCCGAAAGCTTCGTGAATAAAAACCCCCGACAAATAAGGGTCTAAAATCACCGGATACTGACCGCCTTTTACCGATTTTGCCTCTAGTTGGCCCACTGCTCGAACGGCAGCACTCTTAACACGATCTTCAATATTTGTCAAGACATCGTAATCCGATCGCGAGTGAATCGACTCAAACCCTTGGCGGACGACACCGCCCTCCCCACGGGCGATCGCTCCGAAACGCCCGGTCACGTCCAAGCGCTCTTGAGCGATGCAAGTACCTTGAGAATTCACAAAATAAGTAATCCCAAATCTGTCGCTGTAACCTGCCATTGTCGTCTGAATTCGCGGGTCATAATCTAACAGCAACTGGTTGTAAGATTCGAGCAATTTCCGCTTTTCGGCTAGAGTAATAGAGCGCGGATCGCGACCCAATTCCACCGCTACATAATCTTGAATAGGGGTGACATCTGCTAGTAGAGTTTTTTCGCTGCCAACCAAACGAGACTGCACTACAGCTTCTTCAATGCGGTCTTTTAATTCATCTAAACCGTTAAAAGTTACAAAACTCCAGCCACCTTTGTGACAGGCGCGGATGCCACCGGCGAGACTAAAACTGCGGTTGACAGCATCTAACTGAGGGCCGCGAAAACTAATCGCAGTTGACTCGCTTTGTTCGAGGCGAACTTCTAGATAATCTACGCGATCGCGGTAAGGTGCGATCGCTTCCATCAACTGTTCTTGCATCAAATTGCCCCTATGAATGATTAGCCGTAGCGCTGAAAAAAATTATTGCTAACCTTATTTTAGCTAATAACTCCCGTCTTTCGGGTGCGCGTTCCCGCACCGAGTAGGGTGCTGGCGCGGCGCACCCTACTCGGTAAATCCCGAGTCAGTCGATTTGAGATTTAAAACTTGATCCACAGAACTGATCATTAGAAGCTTGCCGATCGCCCGCGTTCGGCGGGTATCCTAGAACCCACAAAACTCGCGCCCGCTTGCGAAAAGCCCGGTATTCCGAAAATTTTGGATTTGCCTAGAGAAATCAAACTAAACTAAATCTATCTAAAGACGTAAAAAAATACCTTAACCCCCTGCAGATGGAATACTTTAAGGTTAAAAAATTCCAAATTTCACCGTATTTAGCAGCTATTTCGGCATCAATAGCAATTTTGGTCGGAGTTGCCATTTTAGATCGATCGGAACAGCGACGGTTTTTGCAGTACAACCGCGCTAGCACCCTCGATCGGCTCAGCACAGTCCGTTCTAAGCTGGAAGGATCTTTGAATTCCCGCCTGTTTTTGATGCGGGGTTTGGGGGCTTACCTTTCCAACAACCCAAACATCACCGAAGCCGAGTTTGCAGCGACGGCGAGAATTTTGGTGGCACAGCAACCGGGCATCCGCGCCATAACTTTAGTTAAAGGCACGACGGTCGCTTACATTTACCCACGGGAGGGCAATGAAGCGGTGATCGGGGTTGACTTGACGGCGCTACCCGAACAGCGGCAAATGGTCAAAGAGGTCATCCGAACCAGAAAAACTTTGCTTGCCGGGCCAGTGAAATTATTGGAGGGGGACGAAACTTTGATCAGCCGATCGCCCATTTTTCTCACACCCTCCGGCGCCGAGCCTGAAACAGGAGTTTACTGGGGCTTGACAGGTTTGATCATCGACAAAAATTCCCTGATTGAGGAAGCAGGACTCAACGACTCCTCAGCGAAGCTGCAATACGCTCTGCGGGGCAAAGACGGGACTGGAGCCTCCGGTCCAGTGTTTTTCGGTGACGAGTCAATTTTTCAACACCATCCCGTGCTGCTGGAAGTGACTTTGCCCAACGGTTCCTGGCAGTTGGCAGCAATTCCGGCGGGAGGATGGCCTGCGAATTCGCCGTTTCGGGGCTGGCTGCTTTTTGGAGGTGGCTTGCTGGCACTTTTGAGCGGGGCGGCGGTTTTTAACTGGGTGTACGGCCGTGCGAAACTGCGATCGAGCGAAGTTAAGTACCGGCAATTAGTTGAGAATGCTAACAGCATGATTGTGCAGTTAGACAGTGAAGGCAAGATTACTTTTTTTAACGAGTTTGCTGAAACTTTTTTCGGGTATTCAGAAGCAGAAATCATCGGCAAAAGTGCGATCGGCACAATTATACCGAAAACAGAGTTATTTGAAAGTGACCTCGCGACAAAGATTCGAGACTGTTTGGCACAGTCGCAAAAATACTTCCAAAACGAAAATGAAAACATCCGCAGCAATGGAGAAAGGGTGTGGATAGCGTGGACAAATAAACCTTTACTAGATGCGAAGGGAAATGTGGCAGGACTGCTTTGTATCGGGACCGATATTAGCGATCGCAAACAAGCTGAAATCGCCCTGCAAGCTTCTGAATCGGAACTTCGAGCTTTGTTCGCTGCCATGAACGACGTAATTTTGGTGATTGATATTGAGGGACGCTACCTGAAAATTGCCCCGACAAATCCCGGACTTTTATACAAACCGTCGGCAGAACTTGTCGGCAAAAAAGTCAGCGAATTATTCGAGCCAGAAATTGCAGATTTTTGTCATGAGCAAATTCGCACCGCCCTTGCTACAAATCAAACCTGTACTTTTGAATATAACCTCGAACTTGCCAGCGTACAAACGTGGTTTGCCGCGACCATTTCGCCAATGAAAGAAAACGCGGTTCTGTGGGTGGCCCGCGACATTACGGAGCGCAAGCAAGCTGAAAATTGGTTAACCGGTCAGAAACAAATTTTAGAAATGATTGCTAAGGGCGCAACTCTTGGGGATACTTTAAATACTTTAGTTAAAATTATCGAACAGCAATCTAGAGATGTCATCGGTTCGATATTGCTTCTAGCTCCAGATGGCGAACATTTACTGCACGGAGCCGCGCCCAGTTTGCCCGACAGTTACAATGCTGCTATTGATGGCATAGCCATCGGCCCGGATGTCGGTTCCTGCGGCACTGCTGCCTTTAGTCGCCAACAGGTGATCGTTACAGATATTGCCAGCGATCCTTTGTGGAAAAATTTTCGAGATTTAGCCTTGAGTTTTGGACTGAGAGCTTGCTTGTCTACTCCTATTTTCTCATCTCAGAGTCAAGTTTTGGGAACTTTTGGAATGTATTATTCCCAACCGCGTCACCCCCATTTTTTTGAGCTGGAATTGATAGAGGCGATCATAAACTTAGCAGGAATTGCGATCGAACGCAACCAGGCAGAAGAAAGCCTCAAACAGCTCAATCAAGAACTAGAAAGTAGAGTCAAACAGAGAACTGCTCAATTGATGCAAACTGAAGAACGCTGGCAGTTAGCGCTCAAAGGCAACAATGACGGCATTTGGGACTGGAACTTGCAAACAGGGAAATTTTTTGTGTCCGAGCGCTTTAAGGAAATCACTGGTTACGAAGATAGTGACATTAGCGATTACAATAACAAATGGAATACGAGTTTACATCCAGATGATTTAGCGATTTATCAGCAACTTCTTCAAGAACACTTGGAGAGAAAAACGCCGCATTACATCACCGAATACCGCTTGTGGTGCTACAACAGCGCCTACAAATGGATATTGAGTCGGGGACAAGCTTTGTGGGACGCATCTGGAAAAGCCGTCCGCATGGTTGGTTCAATTACTGACATTACGGAGCGCAAACAAGCAGAGGAAGCACTGCGGGAAAGCGAGGCAAGATTCCAAAAGCTGTCGGGTAATGTGCCGGGAGTAATTTATCAATTTGTATTGCGTACAGATAGCTCTTTCAGTTTCCCTTACATTAGTCCGGCTTGCCGAGAAATGTTTGAGCGAGAAGCAGAAGCTGTTCTGCAAAATGCGGCTTTAATAACAGATTTAATTCATTCCGATGACCGCCAAAATCATGACGAATCCGTTGCTATTTCAGCCCAAACTTTGCAACCTTGGCACTGGGAAGGACGGTTCGTGCTACCTTCCGGCAAAATTCGATGGTTTCAGATAATTTCGCGTCCTGAAGCTAAAGAAAACGGCGATATTATTTGGGACGGAATCGCGGTTGATGTTACCGATCGCAAACAAGCTGAGTTAGCGTTGCAAGAAAGCCAGCAGTTCATTAAAAAAGTAGCTGATGCTACTCCCGGTATTTTGTATCTCTACGACTTGGAAGAACAGCGAAATATCTACACTAATACTTCAATTTTCGCGCTTTTGGGCTATACCAGCGAGGAAATTACAGCGATGGATTCGTCACTCATGCCTGAGTTAATACACCCCGAAGATTTGCCTAAAATTGTGAGACATCACGCGAGCTTTGCAGAAATTGAAGATGGTGAAACTAGGGAAATTGAGTACCGGGTACGGGGAGCCTACGGTCAATTGTTGTGGCTGCAAAGTCGGGATACTATTTTTAGTAGGAATGCTGACGGTCAGGCTCAGGTAATAATAGGAGTTTCCCAGGATATTACGACTCGCAAGCAAGCAGAGGAAGCACTGCGGCAAAGCGAGGGACGAGAAAGAGAAAAAGCTCGAGATTTAGAGTCAGCGCTGCTGGAATTGCAAGCTACTCAAACTCAGCTCATTCAAACAGAAAAAATGTCTTCTTTGGGGCAATTAGTTGCAGGCATCGCTCACGAAATTAATAATCCGGTTAACTTCATTCACGCTAACATTGATTATCTCAACCAGTATACAACACAGTTGCTCGATCTGGTTACTCTTTACGAACATGAGTATCCCGAACCTAATTCAAAAATTGTCGATCGCATTCAAGAGATTGATTTAGATTTCATGGCTGAGGATTTAATAAAACTTGTGGGTTCAATGCAGGTAGGAACCGAGCGCATAAGGCAAATTGTGTTGTCGCTCAGAAATTTCTCGCGGCTGGATGAATCCGCGATGAAGCCGGTCGATATTCACGCGGGGATTGAAAGCACTTTGTTAATTTTGCAGCACCGCTTGAAGAGTCGGGACAACCACCCGGAAATTGAAGTAATTAAGGACTTTGGAAAACTGCCACTTGTGGAGTGCTATGCTAGCCAACTGAATCAGGTGTTTATGAATATTATTGCTAATGCAATTGATGCTATTGAAGAACGATATCACCAGTTATCGGTTCCACAATCAGAGACAAAGAGTGGACGGATTGCTATTTCCACGGGTGTAACCCCCCAAAACACTGTTAGGGTAGAAATTTCGGACAATGGTACGGGCATTTCCGAGGGGATAGTCGATCGAATTTTTAACCCGTTTTTTACTACGAAAGCTGTGGGGAAAGGTACGGGCTTGGGAATGTCTATCGCGCACTCGATTGTGGTGGAAAAGCACAAGGGCAAGATTGACTGTATTTCGTCCATAGGATGCGGAACAACTTTTAAGATTGAGATTCCGATCGACAAAGTGTATAAATAGTAGGGGCGTCAGTCGATTTTAGATTTTAGATTTTAGATGTTAGATTTTAGATTTTAGATGTTAGATTTTAGATGTTAGATGTTAGATTTTAGATTTTAGATTTTAGATGTTAGATGTTAGATGTTAGATTTTAGATTTTAGATGTTAGATGTTAGATTTTAGATTTTAGATTTTAGATTTTAGATTGACTCCGCAGTGGTAGGGTGCGTCAGTCGATTTTAGATTTTAGATTTTAGATTTTAGATTTTAGATTTTAGATTGACTCTACAGTGGTAGGGTGCATCAGCATATCCTGATTTTCAGGCGCTGCGCCCGGAGTCATAACCTGACTCACCCTACAAGTTAACGACTAAAATAGACTGAAGCTGCTAACGAAGCGGTGCTGCATCAAACCTTTAATTGTATAAAAATTGACATGATGGGATTAATCCTGGAAGCCCTGCAAGCAATGGGACACAATGTCCGCTGGATGTCTTGGAATTTGTTTTTGGGTTTAGTACCGCTAGGCCTGAGTTTTTGGCTGTTCCGCAAACCTCGATCGCGCTGGCTGCTGTGGGGTACGGCGTTTCTCCTGGGCGCTACTTTTTTGCCCAGTACGCGCTCTGTTTTAGGCTATCTGAGGCATATTGTGCAAGATGTCGGCAAAACTTACATTTTGGGGGCGATCGTGATTACGCTGGCATTGATGGCTGTAGACATCTGGGTACTGCGGCAGCGCGGAGTTCGCTCTCTCCGGTGGTGGGGCGGCTTTTTCTGGTTTATCGGATTTTTGCCCAATGCGCCCTATGTTTTAACTGATATCATTCACCTGATCGAGCAGATTAAAGAGGGGAACTCGGTGTGGACTGTGACTCTAGCTTTGATCCCGCAGTATCTGGCGTTTATGCTGATCGGGTTTGGGGCTTACGTACTGTCGGTAATGAATCTGGGTTACTATTTGAAGCAACAGGGTTGGAGTAAATTTATCCTGGGAACAGAGATAACTATACACGCACTTTCGGCGATCGGAATTTATTTAGGGCGATTTATCCGCTTCAACACTTGGGACATTCTTACTAACCCCGATGCGCTAGTTAACAGCGTAATGAACGATTTGATAGGCAAGCGTCCGGTTTTAGTAATGGCTGTCACTTTTGTAGTAATTGCTGTTTTGTATTGGCTAATGAAACAAGTAATTTTAGGGATTAGCCAGCGATTTTATAGCAGTAAATTGCAGTCGGACTTGGCCGGCGATAGCGCAACTTCTTCCAGTTAGAGCGATTTGAGATTTGACATTTTCTCCACAGCTAACGTCTTAACTTTTTTGCTCTCCCGGCCTAATTGCTCTGCAAATGTAGCAAGGGGCCTGACGATGAGAATGTTTTTAATTGCTGAAACTCTTGCTTTTATTGTCTTGGGCGTAAGTGCGTTCAGATGCGACTGCCGAAAGACTAATGCTATATCAGTCTTTCGGTCATACCAATTTTTTACCTAAACTCTTGAATAAATTACTGCCGCAATGTGTAATAAAACTTGATATGTTAGAAAAGTCGAAGTTGTTCTGTAAAAAGCAAAGATGAATCGATTTGACCGTCAGTTGTGGCAGAGATTTATTGCGATCGCTCAGCCTTACTTTTATCCTTTAGAGCCTGGGGGTGGCAGAATATTTTTAGGATTAGTAGCGCTGTTGTTGATATTTCTCTTCGCTGCGATGTTTGTGTTCGTCAGCGCTGTATGTTTGGGTACTCAAGTCTTATTTCCCGAATTTGTCAATAGTATTGCTGCCGGCTTAGTTACTTTGTTGAAAGGAATTATTAATTCGCCCGCAATTGCGATCGTGGCTTTCATGCTAATTATTCCTTTCAGTGCTTTTGTCTGGTTCAAAGACAGATTGACTGCACACAGGCAGCCCTGGGCTTTATTGACTTTGCTGCTGTTTTTGTCGCTGTCAGTCAGCGGTCTGAATGTAATAATTAGTTACGTCGGTAACTTTTTTAGCACAGCACTAGCTCAGAAAGACCAGCTCAATTACTGGAAGTATCTGTTTGTGTATGCAGGGGTTTTTGCAGTCGGCACTCCCATTGTGGTAATTTACCGCTATATCCGAGATAAATTGAGTCTCTACTGGCGAGATTGGATGACAAATAAGTTCCTGGATAAGTATTTTCAGAATCGGGCTTATTACGACATAAATTCACAAAAGGAAATAGACAATCCAGACCAGCGAATTTCTGAAGATGTCAAATCATTTACCCAGACAAGTTTGACTTTCTTGCTGATTATACTGGGTTCAATAGTTAATGTTATATCTTTCACAGGGATCCTGTGGTCTATCTCCAAACCACTTTCGCTCTTCCTGATTATCTACGCTATTTTGGGGACTGTCGCCACTCTAATTTTTGGTCAAAAATTAGTACCTCTTAATTTTAACCAGCTCAAAAAAGAAGCTAACTTCCGCTACGGACTGGTTCACATTCGCGACAACGCTGAATCTATTGCTTTTTATAGAGGGGAGGAGCAGGAATCTACGCAAATAAAGCAGCGGTTCGTTGAAGTATTCCGCAATTTTAATTTGCTAATTGGCTGGCAGCGAAATGTGGATTATTTTACCACGGGATACGGATATGCTGTTGTGATTATTCCGGCTTTGTTTCTAGCTCCTGCTTACTTTGCCGGCAAAATCCAGTTTGGAGATATTACTCAAGCAGGTTTTGCTTTTAGTCAGGTTTTAAGCGCTTTTTCAGTGATTGTAAATCAGATTGAGCCGCTGAGTTCTTTTGCAGCTAGTATCAATCGTTTGACTGTATTTACAGATACTTTGGAAGCCGAAAGGGCGGTATCTCGTGCAGGAGGAACTGCGATAGATGTAGTAGTTGATTCTCAGTTGACACTGGAACACGTTACTTTAGATACTCCGAAACATCAAAAGACTTTGATTAGGGATTTGTCGGTAGCAGTGCAGCCGGGTGAAGGACTGTTAATTGTCGGTCAAAGCGGTGCTGGGAAGAGTTCTTTGCTGCGGGCAATTGCGGGTTTGTGGGAATCGGGAACGGGGCGTTTGGCGCGGCCGGAATTGGGGGAAATGCTGTTTTTGCCACAGCGTCCTTATATGATTTTGGGTAGTTTGCGATCGCAACTTCTCTATCCCAACAGCAGCAGCGAGGTTGATGAGGAAAAATTGCGCTGCGTTTTGGCATCAGTAAATTTAGCAGATTTGCCGGACAGATTGGGCGGTTTTGATGCGGATTTAGATTGGGGTGAGATTTTGTCGCTGGGAGAACAGCAACGTTTAGCTTTTGCTAGATTGTTATTGACGGAACCGAGATACGCTATTTTGGATGAGGCGACAAGTGCTTTGGATTTAAAGAACGAGCAACATTTATACGAGCAGTTGCAAGCCACTAAAACTACGTTTGTAAGTGTCGGCCACAGAATGAGTTTGTTGCAATATCACCAGCAGGTTTTGGAACTTGTGGGCGATGGAAGTTGGCGGCTGCTTTCGTCCCAAGAATACCGCGCTAGTGCGACAATTTTTGGCTGATACAGCGCTGCTTTCAAAAATTGTGAATTTACCCGATTGTTGGTTGACGGTGGGTTGTGGTGCGGTGGGAGATTTATGGTTTGGTGCTATAAATTAAGCGCCGTGTCTCCACCCATCCTACAATAGGTTATACGGGTAGGGAGACAGCAACAATTTATGGCGATAAACTCCCCGTTCCTCATACCATCTTAGATTAAATAATTAAAGAATTGAATAATTGAATAATTGAATAATTGGGAATGACTGATTGTGTATGGGTTTGGATCACGGGCCTAGAGTTGCATTTTTTTTAACGGGTATCACAATCGATAATTGGGTATAAATATCTAAAACTGCCCAAACAGCAAAAAGCAAGCTGAACGTTTGCAGATTCGATTCAATTGCTCTCCCGCGAGAACTCACACAATATAATAGGAGATAGATTTTTAGTATAGGCGAGATTCCTACCTTGACTACTCCGATTCCTCAAAACTTTGTGCAAACGATCGCCAAACAGCGCGGTGTCACAGATGCAGAGTTAGAAACTGTGTTTATGGCTCTAGACGGTCAATCTACAGCGACGATCGCCACAAAGCTTGGCATTAGCGACATCGCCGTTCGCAAAAGACTCGGCGAAGTTTACAAAAAGTTTCAGATCGGGGGGAACGGCCCTGGAAAGCTTTCGGAATTGAGGCATCAATTGCTGTTTTCATACCACACCGATCAGGGAACGAGCGATTTTAGTGGAGGTAAAGGCTCTCTATTGAAGGTGGCGATTGGACACCGACAGGAAGATTGGGGCCAAGCACCGGATGTTTCGGTTTTTTACGGACGGACTGAAGAATTAACTACTTTAAAGCAGTGGATTGTATCAGATAATTGTCGGCTGGTAGCGCTGCTGGGTTTGGCTGGTAGTGGCAAAACAACTCTGTCGGTGCAGTTGGCAAAACAGGTACAGAATGAGTTTGATGTTGTGATTTGGCGATCGCTGCGATCGACACCCGCACCATCCGACTTCCTAGGAAGCTTAATTCAACTTTTTTCTAACCAACAAAAACCCGATGTGCCGTTAGCGGAGCCATCGAAGAGGATCGACCTCAACAGCAAAATTTCGCGCTTGGTCGAGTATCTGCGGAAACACCGCTGTCTGGTAATTTTAGATGATTTTGAAGCGGTTCTCAGACCCGAAGAATTAGCGGGGCACTACCGGGAAGACTACGAAGGATATCGAGATTTAATCGTGCGACTGTGTGAGGTCAATCACAATAGCTGTTTACTGCTAGTTAGTTCGGAAGAGCCTACGGAACTGGCTTTGCTGGCGGGAGAAAAAGTGCGGTCTTTAAAACCTGCTATTTCCTCGGAAATAGCGCGGGAAATTTTCCAAGAAAAAGGTTTGTCGCCTCAAGATCGAGAGTTGGAAATCTTGTTATCCCGGTACGGAGGCAATCTGTTAGCATTAAAGATTGTAGCGACAACAATTAACGAGTTTTTTGAGGGGAATGTTTTAAAGCTTTTGGAAGCTACGGCTTTATTTATTGAAGAACATATCAGCAATTTGCTCGCGCAGCAGTTCGATCGAATGTCGAGTTCAGAACAAGAGATTGCCTACTGGATTGCTATTGCTCAAATCCCGATTTCCCTGGCGACTTTGCGAGAGCAGATGTTGGTCAATTCATCGCTTTCGGATTTGCTGAAAAATCTCGATTCTCTGGGTCGTCGCTCGCTGATTGACAAAGTCAGTGAGGGCGGGGAAACTGTTTTTATGCTTCAGCCTTTGATCGTGCAATATGTGAGCGACAGATTAGTCGATCAGATTCGAGTGGAGGTTTTGGAGACGATTAAGACCCAAGGAATAGAAAGAATGCGGCTGTTGAAAACTCACAAATTGAGCATCAACATTGCTAAACGGAAAGGGGACAAAGGCGAGCCTATTAGCTCTATTTTAGCATTAGTAAAAAATCGGCTGCAAGTTTTGTTTGCGAAAACTACAGGCTTTGAAGAACCGCTAAATATCCTGACCAAAGTTGCCTCTCATCTGGAGGAGAAATCGATTCTTGAGGTGGGATATGCTAAAGAGAATCTGGCGCAGATTATTTCAGAACTTCAGTGCTAACAAAAAAGCGATCGCCCTTTGACAAAAGCGATCGCCCAATTTTCAACAAAAACAAAATTCGATAAAACTATTTGAGAATGCCAAAAACAGATGCAGATTCAGACCGTGTAATTTTGTCCAAAGCAGGCGATTTTTGAGCTTGGGCAATTTTGGGAACCAAAAGTTGGTTCGCATAAATCCGAGGATTTTGTTGAGCAATTTGGATGTAAGATTGGCGGACTTCTGCGTTGACTGCGACAGTCTTGGCATCGTAAACTTGCATCGCCATGTTGGGATAAAAACCAATGCCGACAATCGGTATCAAAAAGCAAAATGCGATCGCCACTTCCCGAGGTTTAGCATCAATAAACGGTGCATCACCAGGCAAAACGCAACTATTACCAAAACAAACCGCTTCATCCAGATTGTTTCTCTGATTTTGCAGATTTAGATCCTCAAGGTCGCAAGCCGCTAGTGTCCCACAGTTGTAAAATAACTGTCGCAGCATCGAGAGCAAATAAATCGGCGTCAAAATCAGTCCCACTGCCGCCAGGAACACTGTCACCGCGCGGAAAGAACCGCTGTACATATCGCTAGTTGCGACGCCCACAAACACGGACAATTCGCTAGCAAAACCGCTCATTCCGGGGAGTGCCAAAGATGCCATCGCACCTACGGTAAACAAGGCAAACACTTTCGGCATGACTTTTCCAATCTCGCCCATCTCGTCCATGATCATTGTATGGGTGCGATCGTAAGTAACGCCAGCCAGGAAAAACAATACTGAGGCGATTAAACCGTGGGAAATCATTTGCAACAGCGCCCCGTTGATTCCCAAATCCGTGAAGGAAGCAATACCCAACAACACGAATCCCATATGAGAAATCGACGAATTCGCTAAGCGGCGCTTCATGTTCGATTGGCCGAAGGAATTCAGCGCGCCGTAGATAATGTTGACCACGCCGAGCACCGCCATAATCGGTGCAAAGTAAACGTGTGCTTGGGGAAGAAGTTCCAAATTCAGCCGAATCAGTCCGTATCCGCCCATTTTCAGCAATACGCCGGCCAGAATCATCGACACGGGAGAAGATGCTTCGCCGTGGGCATCCGGTAGCCAAGTGTGGAAGGGGAAAATCGCCAGTTTCACACCGAAGGCAATCAGCAATCCCGCATAAAGCAGTAATTCTAAACCCAGTGGGTAGTCCTTCAAGCCTAGTTCTACCATGTCGAAGGTGGGGGTGCCTCCGCCGTAGAATGCCATTGCTAAGGCCGCTATCAAAATAAAGATGGAAGCGCCTGCGGTGTAAATCAAGAATTTGGTAGCTGCGTAGCGGCGGTTTTGTCCGCCCCAAATCGAGATTAGGAGGTACACCGGAATTAGTTCGAGTTCCCAGACAATGAACAGCAGCATGATGTCTTGGGCGACGAACACTCCTATTTGTGCGGAGTACATCACCAGCATCAGGAAGTAGAAGAGTCGCGGCTTGCGATCAACTTCCCAGGCTGCAAAGATTGATAGCGTCGTCACCAATCCCGCCAACAGTACCAACGGAACTGACAGTCCATCAACGGAAACAGACCAGTTGAGGCCTAAAGAAGGTATCCAGGAATATTGCTCGACGATTTGGAAAGTAGAGATGCTTGGATCGTAATGAGTCCAAAACACCCAGCACATTAATACAAAATCTGCAATGCCTACGCCTAGAGCATACCAGCGCACAGTTTTGCCGTCTGTATCGGGCAGAAAAGGGATGGCGAGGGAAGCTACGAGGGGTAGGATGACAATTGCGGTCAGCCAAGGAAATTGATCCGCTATCATGATAGTGAGAAAAAATACTTAGTTGGAAGTTACCAAGATTATAATACTAAATTTAATAAAAACTTAAGATTTGTAAATATTTTTTTTATTATTATAAATACGAGGTAAATCATATAAGCACAGTTTGCTGCAAAAGTCAAGAATTCTTCCAGTTATTAGTCAGGAGTCATTAGTCGCACTTTAGTGGTTGACAATTACCGATGACCGATTACCCTTTTGTCCTGCAGTGGAAAACTTGGGTAAATATTCAGATCGATCGAGATAAAGTCAAGAGTTGTTCGCCAAAAGATGCAATTAAAGTGCGATCGGCTAATTGCGAACTCCATTTTTCCGGTATACCAGATTCTCCGTAAAAAGCCCCCGCCAACTGTCCGTAAACCGCACCAGTTGTATCCGCGTCGTCGCCCAAATTCACAGCCAACAAACAGCCTTCGGCAAAAGAAGAACTGTTGTAAAACGCCCAAAGTGCCGCCTCCAAAGACTTGACAACATAACCCGTACCTTTAATTTCAGGAGGTTGTCGCCGTTTAAAAGAACCCGCCGCAATCTCATCAATCTCTGCTACCAGTGGATTTGCTGCCCAATATCCAGAAATCGGACAATATCTTTCCGAAAGCAACACATCTTTAGCAACTCCATTCACCGCCCCCGCAATTAAAGCACCGAAATAACGGCAAGCATCCACACAAGTAGCAGCACCGTGAGTAGTTCTCGAACTTTGTCCAGATTTTTCTATGACTTCCAAAGGATTTGTAGCATAAAACAAAGGCACGGGAGCCAAGCGCATAATCGAACCATTTCCAGCAGCCCAAACATCCGTAGAACCGCAATAAGGTTTTCTTGTATCTTCAAAATTCCAAAGAGCTTGCTGCACCGTATTTCCAATATCAAAACATTCACCAGTGCTGCTCAAATGTCCGTCTGTACTCCACCGCACATAAGTTTCTAACTGATGGACAGGATCGAAACCTTGTTTCTCAATCAAACTTTCAGCCAAACAAAGCGCCATCGAAGTATCGTCCGTCCACTCGCCCGGTTGCAGTCGAAACGGGCCGCCGCCCACCATATCGTTAATAGGCGCAAACGTTCCTGGGCGACAGAACTCTAAAGTTGTTCCAAGAGCATCGCCAACTGCCAAACCGAGAAGACTGCCGCGATAATGTTCTATTTGCTGCATAACGTAATTGAAAATTAATAATTAGTAAGCGCTAGTGAATTCAAAACCATTTCTCTCTGCATCTTACCTGCCTGTATAACAATCGATGCCAAAATTGTCAAATTCTCTCATTCTCTCTTCTCTTAATTCTCTTTCTCTGTGTTCTCTGCGCCCTCTGCGGTTCATTAAAAAAAAATCTCGTCCACAAGCGATACCAAATTTGTGAACTTCTCTCATAATCTCTTCCGATCTCTTAATTCTCTTTCTCTGTGCCCTCTGCGCCCTCTGGGGTTCATCAAAACAAAATCTTGTTCACAAACGAAAGAGAATTGCCCTAGCTGCCGTTAAAAATAAAAAAACAAGACTTTTCCCTCCAAATGCTGAGGCAAAAGACGACTCAGGCTAATATTGATGTTAACCTGTCCCTACCCGAGATCAAACTGTCCCATGACACCCGATGCCTCCCCCGGAGCCGCTGCTGCCGCCCCTCAATCAACACCCGAAGTCAGCTTAGAGTTGCAAGTCCGACTCAAGACAGAAGACGGACAGCTACTGTTGCTACTCCCCCCCGAAACCAACAGCGAACCCGGAACAGCCTCCGCCTCGACTTGGACTGAACTTTGGCAGCAGCTAAAAGTCAGGCTGAATGCAGGAGAACGCTTTTGGCAGCCAAACGCAGAAGTACAATTGATGGGGAACGATCGACTTTTAGATATCCGCCAACTGCAAGAAATCGCTGATGCCCTCTCCGAAGTGGAACTGCAACTCAAACGAGTCCACACCAGTCGCCGTCAAACCGCCGTTGCCGCAGCTACAGCAGGCTATTGTGTAGAACAGCAGCCTCCGGTTTCTTCCCTCAATAAAGCCACTGGCGAAAAACCGCAATCGCTGGCGGAACCTTTATATTTGCAGATGACAGTGCGATCGGGCGTAGAAATTCGCCATCCGGGCACCGTCGTACTTTTGGGAGACGTAAATCCCGGCGGATCAGTCATCGCCGGAGGCGATATCCTAGTTTGGGGCCGTTTGCGGGGAGTCGTGCACGCCGGTGCCGGTGGCAATACCAAAAGCGTGATTATGACCTTGCAGATGGAACCAATGGTGATTAGGATTGCTAAGTATGTTGCCAGAGGCCCAGAAACCTCACCCGCTCAGTTTTTCCCGGAAGTCGCCTATGTGACGCCTCAAGGGATTCGGATCGGTAGAGCCTCTGATTTTGACAAATCGCAGTTAGTCGGGGGTAATGGTTAGTTGACAGTTGACAGTTGACAGTTGACAGTTGGCAGTTGACAGTTGTTAGTTGGCATTTGTTAGTTGTTACCAATTACCAATTACCAATTACCAATTACCAATTACCAATTACCAATTACCAATTACCAATTACCAATTACCAATAACTAATCTAAAAATCGCTTATGGCTCGCATTATTGTTGTTACATCAGGGAAAGGCGGGGTAGGAAAAACCACCTCCACAGCCAATCTCGGCATGGCTTTAGCTAAGCGGGGACGCAACGTTGCCGTAATTGATGCCGATTTCGGTCTCAGAAATTTGGACTTGCTGCTGGGCTTAGAAAATCGGATTGTTTACACGGCATTAGAAGTTCTCGCTGGAGAGTGCCGGTTAGAGCAAGCTTTGGTGAAAGACAAGCGGCAGCCGCGCTTGGTGCTGTTGCCGGCTGCCCAAACTCGCATGAAAGATGCCATCAGCGCCGAGCAAATGAAGCAGCTTGTGGGGATGTTGGGAGCAAAATACGACTATATTTTGATCGACTCTCCTGCTGGAATTGAACAAGGTTTTCAAAATGCGATCGCCCCGGCTCAAGAAGGGATCATTGTCACCACTCCCGAAATCGCTGCTGTCCGCGATGCCGATCGAGTCATCGGCCTGCTGGAAGCCAACAACGTCAAGAAAATCAACCTGATCGTCAACCGGATCAGACCCGCAATGGTGCTGGCAAATGATATGATGTCGGTGCAAGACGTGCGGGAAATCCTCGCCATTTCGCTGTTAGGCGTCGTTCCCGACGACGAGCGCGTCATCGTTTCCACCAACCGAGGAGAACCATTAGTATTGTCGGAAACGGCCTCTTTAGCTGGAACTGCCTTCGACAATATTGCCCGCCGCTTAGAAGGCGAAAAAGTTGATTTTCTAGATCTCAATCCCCGTCCCGAAAACTTCTTTACTCGCCTCCGCAAGTTCTTAAATACTAAAATTATGTGATGTGCTGATTGGCTATCAATCTTTAACAGCAGCGACCGCATCACAAAAACTAGCCCAAAATTTCCCCCAGTTACACCAGTTCCCAAAAAGAGTAAAACTGTAGCCCAGCCCCAAACCTGACGGGAATCAGTGATTCCCCAATCGAAAATCGAAAATCGAAAATCGAAAATGGTATGACCTTTTCTATGCCTAACCCTTGACAAACCCGCCCGACCCATGATACATACACTTCTCGAACGACTTTTCCCGCGCACCCCTGACAACAGCCGCGACGAGGTAAAACGGCGCCTCAAACTGGTTCTAGCCCACGATCGCTCAGAACTCAGCCCAGAAATGGTTGAGTCGATGCGCCGAGAAATTCTAGAGGTGGTATCTCGCTACGTGGAAATCGATACCACCGGGTCTGAGTTCTCGCTGGAGAGCGACCAGCGGGCGACAGCACTAATTGCAAATCTCCCGATCCGGCGAGTCAGGATCGAGCATCCACCGGAGAATTTGCCCCAGAATTTGCCCCAGAATCGGCCCGAAAATCGACCCGAATATGTACCGGAGTATGTAGTTGAAATTCTCCCCGACACTACAGAGTGATAGGGATTGAGATTTTATTGTCAGGCAAAGAGTTCGATTCGAGCCGATCGGCATTTAAATTAAACTATAGCAACCGCTTTCGTCGGTTAGAAAATAGACTACAATTAGTGGCCAGTTTTGCAGAGCGATCGCGCAGACTTTGGGGCACAAACTGTAAATTTATACCTCCTTCATCAGGTCATCCGAGCGATCGAGTTAAATGGCATGAAGAAAATCGAAGTTGCTCAAGCTTTGGGAATCCGTCGCAACACCATCGACGCCACAAGTCGATGGTATTGCAACGCAGGAGACTTCCCAGCGGAGCGCCTTGTGGAAACGGCCTGCTAATGGTCACGGGCATCACAAAACAGAGCCAAGTTCCGAGACTTCAAAATAAATACACAAGCACAATAATCCAAGCTGAGATTACACAACTGTGGGAGGCAGGGCATGATTGCTTGGTACTCATACAAAAAAAATAATTAAGAGTTGTAACCCCTATTGACATCGGCACAGTTAGCTAATATTCTTATTGTTTAAGATTTAAAATTCTCCAACTATTTCCAGCAAAAACTTAAACAAAGTTTTCAAGTGCGGCTCCCTCCATAACCACTTCTAATAAAGAGGAAGATTGAATCATGGCAGTATCTCTCACCAAAGGACAACGGGTATCACTTGAGAAAGTTTCACCCGGTCTCTCAGAAGTATTCATAGGACTGAGATGGGACGTTAAAGCTACAGACACGGGTTCTGACTTTGACCTAGACTCATCATTGTTCCTCTTAGGTGCTAATGAAAAATTAATTTCTGACAATCACTTCATTTTTTATAACAATCTCACAAGTCCAGATCCAGACAAATCCGTGCAGCACATGGGAGATAATCTCACGGGGGCCGGCGAGGGGGATGATGAAGTTATCAAAATCAACCTCAAAAAAGTGCCTAATGATGTCCAAAAAATTCTTGTAACTGTAACCATCCATGAAGCACAGCAACGCCGTCAAAATTTTGGTCAGGTGCAAAATGCCTTCGTGCGGATCGTTAATGCCCAAACACAACAGGAAGCTGTTCGCTATGACCTTGTAGAAGATTATTCCATAGAGACAGCACTGATCATGGCTGAACTTTACCGGAAAGACGGTGAGTGGCGTCTCAATGCAGTGGGAGCCGGCTATCAAGGTGGTTTACAAGCATTACTCGATCGCTATAGCTAAAAGGTAAAACACATGGGAATTAACCTACAAAAAGGACAGCGCATCTCGCTTTCCAAAGAAGCGCCAGGGCTAACAAAACTGATCTGCGGATTAGGCTGGGATGTGGCGAAACGCTCCGGTGGAGGTTTGTTTGGGGCTTTTAGCAGTGCTCCAGATTATGACTTGGATGCCTCAGTGATTTGTTTAGATCGAAATGACAAAGTGAATGATATGACCAATATCGTTTATTTTGGCAATCTTTCCCACCGTTCAGGAGCTATTACGCATCTAGGTGATAATCTGACTGGAGCGGGAGAGGGAGATGACGAGCAAATTCTCGTCGATTTATCTCGAATTCCCGCGCAAATTGTCAAACTGGTTTTTACAGTTAACATTTACGATTGCATTGCACGCAAGCAAGACTTCGGACAAGTTCAAAATGCGTTTGTGCGTTTGGTTAATACGTCTAATAATCAAGAACTCGCAAAATACAACCTATCAGGTTCTGAATACAAAGGCATGACGGGGATGCTCATGGCAGAAATCTACAAGCATAATGATGAGTGGAAAATGGCGGCGATCGGTAACGGTGTGAAGGTTAATGGGTTGCAGGAACTTGTGAAAACCTATGCTTAACAACTCCTTCGGTACATAGATGCTCCTTACTTCCTGGAATCAGAAGTGGGCTACAACGATCGAAACCTTTTTTTGTTGACAATAGCTAATCAGCCGAATTTACATTGAAGGAAAACCAATAGAATGGGAATCCAATTAACCAAAGGTGAAAGGTTAAATCTTTCTAAAGCTGCTCCCGATTTAAAACACGTGGCGATTGGCTTAGGTTGGGAGGTGAGCCAGGTTGGTCAGAGCTATGATATTGATGCTTCTGTGTTTATGTTAGGCGCTGCCGGCAAAATAATTCATGAAAAATACTTTGTATTCTATAATAATCTGAAATCACTGGATGGTTCTTTAAGACATTCAGGAGATAACAGAACTGGGCAAGGCGAAGATGATGATGAGACGATCTACGTAGATTTGACAAAAGTCAAGATTGCTATTGAGCAAATAGTTTTTGTTGTCACTATTCACGAAGGGCTGGAAAAAAATCAAAATTTTAGCCAAGTTAAAAATGCGTTTATCAGGCTTTACAACCAGGAAACAGGAGTCGAGTTAGCTAGGTACGATTTAAAAGAAGCTTTTTCTCAAGAGACAGCGTTGGAGTTTGGCAGATTGTATAGAAAAGACTTAGAATGGAGATTTCGAGCAGTAGGAGAAGGTTATAAAGCCGGCTTGCAAAGTTTTGTCGATAGGTATTTTGTCGAGACTAAACAGGAAGAGAAGAAAGTAGATAGTTCTGTACTAACTCATCAAAAAGAAACCCAACAGCAACCTATTGATATTACAAAAAAAGCAGACATCAGCCTTTTAAAAGCCAAAGTAGATATTTGTCTTAAAAAGAAAGGAATTGATGATATCCTAGCAAGAGTTGCTTTGGTTTTGGATATTTCTGGCTCTATGAGCCATCAATATAGTTCTGGTGCAGTGCAAGCGTTCCTTGAAAGAATAGTTCCAGTAGCTAGCAGACTAGATGATGATGCTACATTAGATGTTTGGTTTTTTGGCTCAACATTCAAAAGAACAAGATCGGTGACGGAGACAAATGTTGATGGCTATATCACAAAAGAAGCCGGCGCAATGAAGAGAGCTTTACTTGTTTTTAAAATGCCTTCTCTGATGCTGGAATTAGGCGGGGGAAACAATGAAAGTTTGGTAATACAAGATGTCATAAAGAAGTACACTCAGGAAAAGGCTAGTAAACTGCCTACATTTATTGTTTTCCTCAGTGATGGAGGCGTTACTAATGAGCCAGAAATTAAAAAAGCTATAGTTGAAGCTGCAAAATATCCGATTTTTTGGCAATTTGTGGGATTGGCTGGTTTTAACTATGGAATTCTGGAAAGACTAGACAGTATGGGTGGCCGGCTGGTTGATAACGCTAACTTTTTTCATTTAGACGATTTGGGAAAAATCACTGATGAACAATTGTATGAAAGACTGCTGAATGAATTTCCCGCTTGGATTAAGCAGGCAAGATTGAAAGGAATATTAAAATAGGGAAATCGGAGCATTTTGTTGCAGACTGTGGCAACTATCAACTCAACCCATAGCCTTAGCTAAAATTAGCTCAAATTAACAAGAATACTACGATAAAAAATTCCTACAATCAGTCAATGTCTCTGTACGATCGCCTAGACCTAACCAAACACAATCGCAAGCTAAAACTCCCCCTTTCTCAACGGCTAAACCTGACTAAACCCCCCAAACTCCGCTGTCAGATCTGTCGTTCCCGTATCCAGCCTCAGTGGGAGTTTTGCCCTTCCTGTGGAAGAGTTCTAATTGATAATGATAGCGATTTTCGGCGTTGCATTTGGGTAGATGTATCAGGAATGGATGTCGCACCCGAAAATAGAGAAGCGATCTTTTCCCTGCTGATGGACGCCTTCTCCAAACTCTACGGCGCATTTAGAAGCATCAAGGTATTTTTGACCTCCGATCCCCCCGATCGCAAAGAGTGGGGCGAAGATTTTACCCATGTTTATATCTTCGTGGATAGCCAGCCGGTTGACTATCTCGGCGTGGCTAGCTTCAAATCGGGAATGGTTACAGATCGGGCGATTATTCGGATTGATCAAGTATTCTATGCTTCTTACAATGCCAGCCTTAGTCTCAATCAACTATCTAACTTAATTGCAAATACCATTGCCCATGAAATAGGACATACACTAGGACTCGATCATTCTGCACTTCCGACCGATGTCATGCACAATGGACTCCTTCATACTGTTCATAGCTTAATGCCTCCCTCATTTCACGCAGAGCAAATAAACTCAATGAACAATGCTATTCGCAGATATAAAGCCTTGAATAATGGATTGGCTAGAACCATAAAATAGCTGAATTTAGAGATCGAATTCCCCAGGATTAATGCCTACAGCATGGCAAGCTTCTTTGACAACCTTCTTTTCATCTTTGTCAAAATTACCATCCGCACCACCGATAATAATGCCAATTTGGATGACTGCACGACCTTGGTCTAGTTTTTTATTAAGTTTCCCTATCGCTTGGATAGCCTCAATTTTACCAAAATCGAAGTCTTGTGATAGCTTCTCACAATAAAAATCAAATTTTTGCTTCAACTCCGACGCCGGAAAAATTTGGAGTGTTTTATTGGAAATTATTAGAGCAGCCGTTTTTTGTCTTTCCTCGGTATTGATAGTGCCATCAGCAGCAGCAATCAATGCACATATTGCCATTGAGGCATCAGCAAAATCATTATTCTTAAACTTGGAAATATTGGTTTGCAGAGAATCGTTCATTTGTGATACGTTCTGCTTTAATTTCTCCCAGAAAGTCATTTTTTCTCCTGTTTGGTGAATGAGATATGATGTTTATGACCGGAGTCACAGTCATCTAAGCTGCTCTTAACTTGCCAAGCAATTGCCAAGCCCTGTAAGACCCTTAAGTTGATGAATTACACTCCTGTAGTGTATCATGGTTCTTGAGTTTTTAGATTAATCAAGTCAATCTTCATAACTAATCGCTCTTTCACAGGTTTGTTCGTGGTCTATCTTACTTAATAATTAAGCGCTCTTTCCAGAGTATCTTGTAACTGAAGTTCTAAGGGTCGATCGGAGCGAATTTCTAAGCCTGGTAAATCGTGTTTCACTAACAATTTTTCGCCTGTTTCCGCAGTGATGTTCGGCCAGAGTACCCAACGACTGCCTTGGGAAAGAGTGCTTAAACTTGCCGAGTTTTGAGTCAGCCAAATTATCGGGAGTTTCGACCGATTATCGATCGCATCTTCCCCAGCATTAACCGCCGCTAAAGTTTCCAAAACTACCCGGTTGCCCGAAACGAGTCCAGTCGCGGCCGTCCAAAGTTTGACGTTTAACAGGCGCTTGCTAGCATAGAAGTAAAGAGACGCAGCAACTGTCACGGCTCGTTCAAATTCTTCTGGCTGCCACGCCGCAGCGCTGTCGAGAGCAATAATAATTTCTTGACCGCCGGCTGCAACTTCTAACTCTCTTACCCGCAGTTCTCCGTAGCGGGCGCTGGTGCGCCAGTGAATCAGGCGGGTCGGGTCTCCGTGGCGGTAAGGTCTCAGGTTGCGGGTGAGGCCTTCGGTAGCAGTTTGCGATCGACTGCGATTGTAAAATTGCGGGCTGTCTTCTTGACCGATGCGATCAATCAAAGGGCAAGTGCTCAACGGCAAAACTTGTGGATACACAACCGCCACCGCTTTGACTGGGCGGCTGCGTCGGCACCAAAACAACCCTAAAGGTGCCGCCGTCCTCAAGTGTACCTCTTGCCACCGATAGACCCCGCGCTGCCGGACTTCTAAATAGTATGTCTCCCTGTATATACTGTTAGGCTCTATGACTTCGATCGGACGGACGACGGGTTCTCCCAATACAAACGGCAAGATGTCTACCACTTGCAACAAAGTCTTAGGTTGGCGGGCGCG
Organism: Microcoleus sp. Pol10D4; assembly: GCF_036701555.1. Classification (NCBI taxonomy): domain Bacteria; kingdom Bacillati; phylum Cyanobacteriota; class Cyanophyceae; order Oscillatoriales; family Microcoleaceae; genus Microcoleus; species Microcoleus sp. Pol10D4. The sequence goes on along the minus strand of NZ_JAUBRA010000012.1, from coordinate 24,844 downwards.
ATTTTCGATTTCTAGTTCGACGGTGATTTGATCGCCCGCACTCACCGGTTCGATGGGGCGGCGACGGACTTCCAAGGAACGGAGCGATTTTCCAGGCAAAACCGCCGCTACTGCCAACAGGGCCAAACCCCCACCGCTGAGGACGTACAGCCACCCAGACATTGTATTAGTTGCCGACCCAAAAAAGAAAACCGTCATCCCCGACAGCAGCCAACCCGCGTAGGCGGGGGTAACAGCGCGATTTTCGAGCCAGTCGGCGATTTTGTGACCGATGTTCATAGGAGTTGAAATTGTTAATTACTCGATCGCCCCATCAAGCCTAATTGTAAAATATTCTCAGCATTTAACACCGAATTAGCTGCGAGCGATTAGATTAGAAATCGGGCATTTTTTCGCAATAAATCTACATTGACCCCGCCCAAAAACGGACACAAGCCCCCGACACTCAGTCAGGGTCGAGCCCCAAATTTTAGACTCTAGTTCCTGCTCCCAGATTAATCTGTGGAGTAAATCTAAAATCTAAAATCTAAAATCTAAAATAAACTGACTGGAGACAAAACAATGAACCCATTAAACAATCCTACACCTCTTCGACCAGAGGCTCAAGCCCGCCGAACACCGCCCCCGCCCCCGCCCTTGGCTGCAACACCCGCGCCTCCTCCACCCGCGCCGAGTGCGCCCCCCGCAGCCCAGCAGCAGCGGTCTGTCGAGACACCCGTCAGCACGATCGAACAAATGGTCAGAGATGCCCATAGTGCCTCGGCTTCCGACATTCACATTCGAGTAGGCCAAGTACCTCGATTTCGGATTCGGGGCGTGATGCAAGTAGCAACTAACCACCCCAAAGTAACGCCAGAAATTTTTGAACAGTACCTAGCCGAAATTCTCACCCCCGAACAGCGAAAACAGTTTGCAACTACCAAGGAATTAGATTCAGCAATTTTTTACCCTGGCTTCGTGCGGTGTCGGCTAAACTGTTTTGAGTCCCTCAGCGGCGGTGCCATAGTATTGCGGTTGATTAGTTTGGAAATACCTACTATCGATTCCTTGAGGTTGCCAGAAGTTTTCAAAAGTATCATTTTGCGATCGCAGGGATTAATATTAGTTACAGGGCCTACCGGTTCGGGGAAATCGACAACCGTAGCTGCGATGATCGACCACCTCAACCAGATGGAGCAAAAGCACGTAGTTACAATTGAAGACCCGATCGAATTCATTCACCCTTCTAAAAAATGCTTGGTCAGCCAGCGGGAAGTCGGCTTGCATACCCACGAGTTTCAGCAGGCTTTGCGCGCTGTTTTGCGGGAAGATCCCGATGTAATTCTGATCGGGGAAATGCGCGATCGCGTTACCATCAATACAGCGTTGCAAGCAGCTCAAACTGGTCACTTAGTATTGGGAACTCTCCACACTCGCAGCGCCATTAACGCTCTTAATCGGTTGTTGAACCTCTACCCGCCCGAGGAACAACAGGCGATGCGTATTCAAATTTGCGATTCTTTAGTAGCGGTAATTGCTCAACTTTTGCTACCAACAGTTGACAACCGTCGGGTAGCAGTTCACGATATTTTGGTGAATACACCTGCCATGCACGATTACTTGATGAAAGGTGCTGATGATGAAGCTTTCCGATTAATGGAGCATGATACCTACGAAGGAATGCAGATTATCAACCAGGGTCTTTACAAACTCGTGCTTGAAGGCAGAGTCACGATCGAAGAAGCGGCCAAAACTTCTCCCGAACCCAGCGATTTAGACCGTCGCTTGCGAACAGGAGGCTACGATGTTGGGGATGCTCGTGGCTTTGAAGGCAGCAAAAAAGAACGCATTGTTCGCGCCTAGTAGCAGCACACATACAGGGGTAGGCACTGCAGGACTACCCCACCCATCAAGTAACAAAATTTTCAGCAGAGGGAAATATTTGATTCGAGCTTTTGTGCGTATCTTTACTTAAAATTCAACTTTATTTAGTAACAAAAAGTACATTTTACTTAAAAAGTACAATGCTATAATCAATGTCGAGTGTATTGTTAAGTTTTTTTAAACGTAGACCCTACTTTACATAAACTTTAAAATTGCGTGAAAACTCGCAGGTGATTGCAAAGAAATAGTAAAGATATGTTCCGAGTATTGCCAACACTCAGCAATTTAAGTATATAGTTGTAGTGACCAATTTTGGACAGAGAACATTCCGACTTTGCTTATATTTGCCGATCGCAAAAGTAAGCAGGTTACACAAGCGCTTAATAAAACTACAAGCAGAGCCGATGGCGTATCTTTCCGATTAAGTAGCTTTCCGTCTAAAAAATCCTAAAACCAAGCAGACTTTTAAAGATTCTGTCCCTCGAAAATTTGTTTAACAACTCGCTTATCAGCAACTGTATTTCTAGAATTTAAAGGAGCAAAAAAAGTGAAGAGTGCATTTAACCAAAGAGAAGTGTTTGAAGGTGCCAGCAAAGCGGAAATAATTGAGCGCATCCAGCAGCTAGTTCCGCCCGGTTCCCCAGAACCCCAAGATCCTGAAATCCTCGCGACCTTACAAACTCTGACCGCACAGCTAATCGCAGCCTATCAAGCCGATGGACAATTAGAAAGCGAACCTTTTAGCGACGTGCGCGGTCGCACTATTCACCTATACGCATCCGCAGTCAGCAGCCAAATCAAAGGAAAAACCATCCTCATCACCGGTGGAGAAGGATGTGTCGGTCGTTTCTTAATCGCAAAACTCATCGAGTTAGGCGCAACTAAAATCATTTCCGCAGACAACGCCCGATGTCAAAACCCCGAAGAAAATCTCCCGCTTTTTAACCGAGAAGGTGCTGTAACTTTCTATGCCGCCGACATTCGCAACTTGGAGGCGCTCAAACACATATTTGAGGTAGAAAAACCAGCAATTGTTTTTCACCTAGCAGCCCAACGCCAACCCGGACTAGCTGAAATCAAAATCCGAGAAACAGTTACAACCAGCCTGTTAGGATGTAAACACATCATCCAACTCTGCGAAGAATACGGCGTAGAACACTGCATCTTCTCTTCTACAGGCAAAACATCTCGATATTTTACAACCGAAGTTTACGCCGCCTCGAAGAAGTTTGCCGAATGGCAATTTGCCAAAGCAGCTCAAGAAGGAGATGTGACTTACGGGATGGTTCGCTTTACTCATATGTTGGAAAATAGCTTGTTCTGCGAGCAAATGTCCAAAAAAGTAGAGCAAGGTAAAACAGTCAACGTTCACGCTCCTCACCGCTACGTAACGGCTCAAAATCTTTTTGAAGCCGTACATTTATTGCTTAATTCTCTGGTTGTGTCCGTTCCCGGAAAACTGAAATTTGTTGCCGTAAGTAATCTCGGGTGGCCGACAGAAACCTTGGAAGTAGCTCTTTATAAAATTCTTGAATCCGGCAAAAATCTGCCGATTTATTTTCAAGGACTTTTGCCGGGATATGAAGAACCGTTTTTCCTTGGACAATTTGACTGGAAAAAACCTACCGACATTCACCTCTTAATTAATGTTTTGGAAGATCCTTTTAGAAGCATTAACGATACTGGCGACATGGTGAGTGTAGAATTAGCTCCTTTTTCTTTGCGCGTGTTAGATAAACAAGTGTCGAAGCTCGAAAGCCTAATCATCGATCCAGATTTCCCCGAAGTGCAAATCAAGCACGCTCTTGTCGCAGCGGAAAAAGAAGTGATTGCTTCCTCTTTTGCGTGGAGTGCCCCTGAAGACTTGTTGAAGATTTTGCAATGGGGAATCAATCCGAAGAAATTGCAAGGTTACGGAACGGAAATCGCTGACTATAGCGAGATTATCGAACTCCTCCTGCAAGGAATCTGCGGGCGACTTAACCAAGAAGTCTTGCACAGTGCTGGAGTTACGACAGATGAGTTTGATGACTTAGTTGAGAGTCTTTCTACCCTGGATTTGATTCAAGCAGAAGTGGGATATTTGCGATCAGTGTCGAGATATCTCAGAGAATTTGCACCCCCCGCACAGTTCACCACAAAAAAATCTGAATCTGTTGCTATCCGCGATGCTGCATAGCTTGAACATAGTTTTGAGTTTGGAGATTGCTTGATGACTGCCCACCCACAGGAGATGAATGAGTTATATCGATTCCGGTTGCACGAGCGAAATGCTTTTTAACAGTTGACTCGGGGTCGAAAAACTGAATGATTGAGTGTTAACTGTTGATTCGATTTTATTATTCCGATGAAACTGGATTTGATGTTAAACATCGCCTAAGTGTTTAGTGGATTAAAAACAGAACATCCCGAAACCTGGTTTCTAAAAGAAACCAGGTTTCTCCCGTGTGGGCTTGTTTTAAATTTAATTAAATTGATTGACTTAACCTTGTCAGAATCCACATGATATAATATTATTTCTGATTGAACAACCGCAATCAAATTAATTTGTAGTGAGGACGCTCGTCCTAGTAGTTTTAGGAGGACTTAAGTCCTCACAACAAAGGTGATAACGGTGATTTTTTGCAGGCATGATAGGATGATACTTTAGATAGAGTGGCGCAGGGACTTAACAAAGGGGCATTTAAATTAAATAAGATCCATGAACGCCACGAATTAAATTAAATTAAGGTACTAGAATTGTGGAAATTAATCAGCTACTGTTCCTATTGATTGATGTTGCGCTATGGGCGATCGCCCTGATCCTTCTAATTCCCGTTGCAGTTCTATTTCTAGAATGCAGTGCAGCTTTCTTGTCCGGCCAGGGCGAGACAGCGGAAACTAAAGCGCCCCGCCCCAAAGTAGCAGTTTTAATTCCCGCTTACAACGAAGCAGCAGGAATTGCCGCCACCATCTCCACCATCTTGCCACAGCTAACACCTCAAGACCGCTTGTTAGTGATTGCTGACAACTGCACGGACGCCACGGCAGAAATCGCCCGTAACTGCGGTGCAAGTGCGATCGAACGCCAAGACACACAACGCAAGGGCAAAGGATACGCACTGGATTTTGGCTTGCGGTCGATCGAATCAGACCCCCCAGAAGTAGTCATCATGGTTGATGCAGACTGCATCTGTCAGCCAGACTCTATAGAAAAATTAGCCCGGGTTGCAGTTGCTGAACAAAGACCAGTGCAAGCAACATATCTCATGGAACAGCCACCCAATCCTACTCCGAAAGATTCCATTTCTGCTTTAGCATTTCTTGTGAAAAACTTAGTCCGTCCCAGCGGATTAAAACAGTTAGGATTCCCATCATTACTAACAGGAACCGGCATGGCTTTTCCCTGGTCGATAATTCGATCGGTTTCCCTAGCTAGCAGCAATATTGTTGAAGATATGCAGATGAGTTTGGATTTGGCGATCGCCGGACACCCAACAGTATTCTGCCCCGAAGCCAACGTTACCGGGTGTTTGCCACAGCAGCAGCAAGCAGCTAAAAGTCAAAGAACCAGATGGGAACACGGTCACATACAGACATTGTTAACTCAAACTCCCCGGCTGACAGCAGCTTCAGTCGAGCAAAAACGTTTTGACTTATTGGCGATCGCCCTCGACTTATCCGTCCCTCCCCTATCGCTTTTAGTCGCTATCTGGCTAGCTGCTTTTGCCGCCTCTTTACTAGCAGCAATTTTGGGAACATCCCCAATTCCAGCCGTCTTGTTAGCAGTACAAGGATTGCTGATTTTAGTTTCAATTGTCGGCGCTTGGGCCAAATTCGGGAGGTCCGATATTTCCGGTTCCACTTTGTTATCTGTACCTTTTTACATCCTGTGGAAAATACCTTTGTATCTGGGTTTTCTCCTGAAGCGCCAAACCAAATGGGTGCGGACAGAACGCGATGTTTAATATTTAGATTGATAATTGGGAACCGCAGATATCAGCAGATAAACACAGATTAACGCAGATAGAATTGTATCTGCGTTCATCGGCGTTCATCTGCGGTTAAAAAAATCTTATAAAAACTAAAAAAAACTTCACTGCTTCACGGGAATTTCAATCACAAACTCAGCCCCTTCACCGGGCGCAGAAAAGCACATTAGCTTCCCGCCGTGTTTCTCTACTACAATCTGATAACTGATACTCAGCCCTAAACCGGTACCTTGGCCCACCGCTTTTGTAGTAAAGAAAGGGTCAAATATTCGCGATCGTACTTCCTCCGTCATTCCCCGACCATTATCAGCAATGTAAATTCTCACCCAGTTTTTGTCGCATACCTCAGTCCGAATCTCAATCTTTCGCTCAAAGATTGGAGATAAAGGATTTTCTAGTTTGGCAGTTGTCTCCGGCCGCCCAACTCCTAACTCCATTGCATCAATTGCATTGCTCAAAATATTCATAAACACCTGATTTAACCCAGAAGCATAACAATTTACCTCCGGCAGTTGACCGTACTCTTTAACTACCTCAATGCCATGTCCGACTGCATCCTTTTTCAACCTGTGCTGCAAAATTAGCAGAGTCGAATCAATCCCGGAGTGAACATCCACTGGTTTCATCTCGGCTTCATCCAGGCGTGAGAAATTCCGCAGGGACAGCACAATATTGCGAACGCGATCGACCCCAACCTGCATTGATTTTAGAATTTTGGGCAAATCTTCTTGAATAAAAGCGAGGTCAATATCTTCTGTTTTAGCAACAATCTCAGGATTAGCATTCGGGTAAGACTCCTGGTAAAGATCAATCAATCCCAGCAAATCCGAGCTATAATCGTTAGCATGGAGAACATTGCCATAAATGAAATTAATCGGATTATTAATTTCGTGAGCAACCCCCGCCACCAACTGCCCCAAAGAAGACATTTTTTCAGTTTGAATTAGTTGAGTCTGCGTCGAGCGTAATTCGGACAAAGTAACTTCTAATTGTGTCGCTTTTTCTCTCAATTGCCCCTCCGACTGTCGCAAAGCATCCTCCGCTAACTTGCGATCCGTAATGTCCTGTATCGTCCCAAATAACTTAATCACCTTACCGCCATCAAAAATAGCTTGCGCCTTAACATAAATATATCTGACAGCTTCATCATGGCGCAAAATTCTCAATTCAAACTCACAAGGCTTTCCTAACTGAATAATCTTCTCTAATCGCTCTAACCACAACTGTAGGTCATCGGGATGAACTTGCTTCCTATGTTCTAAAATAGTCGGTTCTGGTAGTTGAGGGTCAAGACCAAAAATTCGGAATACTTCCTCAGACCAAGTTAATTTATCCCCCTCCAAATCAAATTCCCAGTTGCCGAGGTGCGCCAGTTTTTGAGCTTCTTGCAGCTTAGCTTCTTTAGTTTTTAATTCCTGCGTGCGCTCTTCTACTCTCACCTCCAGCGTCCGCGAATAATCCTCCAACTGTTCCTTAGCCGCCGACAAATTAGCAACAAGTACGGCATTCTCCAGAGAGATAGCCGCTTGGGAAGAAAGCATTTTTAACACCTCCAATCTGGTTGGATAAAACGCTTCAAAAGTTAAATTATTTTCCAGATAAAGAATGCCTACGAGTTTGCTTTGATTCAGAATGGGAGTACAAAGCGCCGATTTCACTTGCCGTCTTTTAATATAGGGGTCATCTGTAAATAGACCTTCCCTAGCCGCCTGACTTAAAACCACATCAGAGTGCGTCCTTTCAACATAATTAATCACCGTTATTGGCAAAACTTCCGCTGGAGCAACTGTCGGACATTGCTCAACTGCAACATCCGAAGACTCCACCGATGCCGCTGCTTCAATCCGCAATTTTCCGTCCTTGGGCATCAGGAGAAAACCTTTTTGCGCCCCAGCATTCTCAATCACCATTTTCATTAACTTTTCTAACAACTTGTCCAACACAATTTCACTAGCTAGCGCTTGAGATGCTTTAACAACAGTTGTCAAATCCAATAAACTACTGTGACTGCTGCTAGTGCTATAATTAGTGCTAGTAATAGTTCGATCGGCGCTGGCTTTTCCCACCGATGCAGGCGGTAAAGAACTCGGATACTGTGACTCCAAATGTTTTACCTTGGCGGTTGCTCCCCAGTGAATATAGCCATAGTAAGCATCTATCAGATAAGTCTGAGCTACTTTATTTCGACCGTTATCTAGATAAAATTCTGCAGCTAGTTCATTGGCTAGGGCTTCTTCGTGGATGTATTCATGGTTCGATGCTCCTTTCACCGCTAGATCGTAATACTGAGCAGCTTTTTCAGACTGTCCCAATACTCGCGCTTTCTCGGCCTCTACTAAGTCATATTTATGCTGATAATTTCCCGGAGAGTTCAAAGCCCAATGCTTCATTTTTTTCTGAAGCGAAGCAACTTTTTTTAAATGTTTTTTCTGTTCAATTTTTGAAGCTGTGGGATACAAAGCTAAGAGCGCTAGGGAATAGTAAAAATTGTGGATGGGAACATACATCGAAGACATCGCACCCTCAGAATAATTTGATGCTGTCGCGGCATTTTCCGCAGATTTAGCATAATCTTTAAATAAATAATTTAGCCATGATTTATATAAATATACTACAAATAATACCAGATTATTTTGACTCTCCCTTAAAGCTGGCAGCATAGTTTCTTCATTAAATTCTTCTCCCGTCAATAGGCAATTATTTGCTGTTTTACCTTGCAAGTTTAAGACAGCTTGCGCCCCAACTTTGGCTTGATAAATCATAATTTCATTTTGATAATTCAGCAACATTTGAATATATTGATTCTGCTTAGTTTCCACGGAGTCCAGAGGTTCGCCGCTCAAAAATATATAATTGCTATAAAAACTAGCACAATAACAAGCATTGCTGACATCTCCAGTTTCTAGTCCGCTCTGAATACCCTCAATTAAACCTGTAAAACTTGCTCGGCCACCCTCAGACCAGTGACGGATTAAACCATTAAAAATTAGTGAAATTTGAGAGTTGTGCAAGTTGGTGTGGAATCGTTCTAAAAGTGCCTGAGCCATTTGACCGTATCGGTATCCAGCATCCATATCGCCTAACACCCCACACTGGAGCAAACCATAGTTTGCATATCCGAAACTAGATAGCGGCGCATTTCCGTATTTAAGAGAAAGTGTAACCATTTTAAAGACTATCAATGGGAACATATCGGGTGCTGCTACAAAAGTAGCCGGACTCATGTTCATTAAAATCCGTAGAACCGCAATTTTATTAGGGTCAGCCATTGGTGGCAGTTCCAATAAATCCTCAATCTGCTTATTTCTTAAAGCTAGTTTTGTCAGAAATATCTCCTTGAGTATCTTCAATTTTTGTGGGGTTCTTGGGATGTACACTCCCAGCATTTTTAAAGCTTCTATAGCTATATCTATCGAAGCTTGGGGTTGATTTTGATTAAAGTAAAAACTAACTTTTAGCTCGTAAACTTTGACTTTTTCTAGCAAATTTTTGGCGTGTAATATAATAATTTCTGATAGCTGGAACGCTCGCTCAAAATCGGTATTTATATAAGACAATTCCAGCGCTTCGGTATGGAGTTCCACGATTAAATCGTAGTGACTCTGCCAAGCTCGTTCGAGTAGAAGTTCTAGACCTGCATTAAAATATTTTAGTCCTGCTTCATAAGCCGCAGAACTCTTAGCTTTCTTGCCAGCTATCAGATTAAAGTTAGCTAGTTCATATCGCTGTTCCTCATTTGTGATGAATCCCACCCCGATATTGAGTTGGTTGACAATATCAAAAATATTTTCTGCTATCTCCGATGGCGGGGTTGAATTCAGCAGCAGGGAGCCGATTTTTAAGTGGGTTTGTTTTTTCTGGGAGTCAGGGATGAGAGAATAGGCGGCTTGCTGTACGCGATCGTGCAAAAACCTGTAATCAATTGAGCGTTGCATAATCGCGGGATGATTTTGATTGTTTTGTGGGATGGGCGTCCCGCCCCTCCGGTATGTTTTCACAATTTCCTCATCAAGCATCGGAATTTTGTAAGCATCGCTCATTGGCAGAATTAAACCAGCTTGAAGCGCATTCCATAAATCAGCCGCCGTTTCCGAGCCAGATTTTTCCCTAACAATTGCCAAATTTTCTAAACAAAAACGGTTGCCCATACAAGCAGCTAACTTTAATACTTGCTGCGTCTCCTCCGGCAGTTGTTGAAGATTCCGAGCAACTAATTCAACTACACTGCAATCTGCAAGGCCAGCGGCTTCAATTTCCCCGATGTCCCACTGCCACGCACCAACAGTGAAATCAAAAATTAACAGTTTTTCGGAGTGAATAGTTGAGATTAGTTGAGTTATAAAAAATGGATTTCCGCCAGTCTTATTAAAAATTAACTCTGTCAAATGATTTAAGTTTTCGGTTTCATTACCCAAAGTATCCCGCACTAGCTCAGTGACGCTACTCAACTCTAAACACGGGATGATAATGTTATGCACAGCAGCACCAGTCTGTTGAATTTTTTCGACAGTTTGAACTAAAGGATGAGTCGAATAGACTTCGTTATCTCGATAGGCTCCTATCAGTAAAAAATATCTGCTCTCCAAGTCTGTTGCTAGTTCCTGAATCAATTTTAAGGAAGCTAAATCTGCCCACTGCAAATCATCCAGAAATAGAACTAAGGGGTGTTCTGCTTGGGCAAACACCTTCAAGAATTCTTTGAACAATCGATTAAAGCGATTTTGAGATTCTGTCGGCCCCAATTGTGGAACAGCAGGCTGGGAACCAATTATTAGTTCGACAGAAGGGACAACATCAATAATAATTTGACCGTTTTGACCTAGCCTCGACAAGAGCTTTTCTTTCCAAATTGCCAACTCGTCTGAGCTTTTTGTTAATAACTGCTGCATCAATGACTCAAAGGATTGAGTCAGTGCAGCATAAGGAATATCTCGTTTAAATTGGTCAAACTTGCCAGCTATAAAATAACCCCGCTGCCTGACAATTGGTTTGTGAATTTCACTGACAACTGAAGTTTTGCCGATGCCTGAGTAACCGCTTACCAACACCATCTCTGTTTTCCCAAAGCTGACTCGCTCGAATGATGCCATCAAATCAGCGACTTCTTGTGTGCGGCCGTAGAGTTTTTGGGGAATCAAAAATTGACCGGATTTGTCAAGTGTCCCTGGAATGAAAATTTCTATTTTGCCAGTAGTTTGTAGCTGAGTTAGACAATTTTCCAGGTCGGCTTTTACTCCAAAGGCACTTTGATATCTGTCTTCGGCATTTTTAGCTAATAGTTTCATGACAATGGATGAAACCATCTGCGGGACTTCATTGTTTCGTTGATAAGGAGGAACTGGCGTTACCGCAATGTGGCTGTGAATTAATTCTAATGGGTCGGTTGAGTTAAAAGGCAAATCTCCTGTCAGCATTTCATAAAAGGTGATGCCTAGAGAGTACAAGTCTGTTCGGTAGTCGAGGTCTCGGTTCATCCGACCGGTTTGCTCTGGGGATATATAGGCGAGAGTGCCTTCTAGCACGGTGGCATTGCTATTTTGGTGGACTTCTCTAGATAGGCGCGTTGCCATGCTAAAATCGGTGATTTTTACTTGTTGAAAATCTGGGGTAATGATAATATTTGAGGGTTTTATATCTTTATGAATTATCTGGTTTTGATGCACTTCTCCGAGAGTTTGAGCCACTTGAATAGCCAGCGGCAAAAACTTCTGAATTTTAATACTTTTACCCGCGAGATGGTGTTTGAGAGATTGACCGCCACAATCTTCTAATATGAAGGCGAAACTGTTTTTATATTTTTCTAAGCTATAGGGTTGGACAATCCCTTCGACTTTGAGATTTGAGCTAATTTTGTATTCATGTCTCAAGCGGGTTATTTCTTCTATTGTGGGATATTCGGTATTGAGTGTTTTAACGATGACTGATGCTCGATCTGATTCCCTGACTGCGCGATAAATGATGGATTTCACACCAAGTTGAACAACTTCTGTGATTTTGTAACCGGGAAGTGTATTCATGAGTTTTATTCTCTGACGAAGTTTTGGGTTAACATTGCGCTTGATATCGGGCGGACGGTACTTAAGCATTTTATATACTGAGTAGTTTATAATACTTAAAATATTTTAAAACATAAGTAATTACTCAGAGTCTTTTTAGAGAGAGAGATGCCTAAACTTTGAGATGGCATGGAGGGGCGGACAGCAGAAGATCGGGTTTTAACTTCGACTTAATCATGTACCGTCTGACACCTCACTCAGTTGATTACAATATTGTAACAAATTCTGTGATATCGATCGCACGCATGAAAGACAAATCCTTATGAATTCAAGGTTTAGCTAACTTTTTGACCCTTGTTACCAAGAAAAAATTAGACGCCCGGGGGCTGGAAAACATTGGTTTAGGCGATCGAGAACACAATTTAATATGACGTGGGTCATAAACAAGTATGATTCAGATAACAAATTAATAGTGATCAGATTGCTAGCATATTTTGATAATCAGGTGTATCAGAATGGAAAAAGTCCTAGCATTAATTGAAAAGAAGAAGCAAGAATTTGCTTCTTCGGGGCTATTCGAGTTTATGCGAGACCAAAGTATAGACCCAAGACAACGCCTAGCTTTCGCTCCCTGCATTGCTCCTTTCGTGATGAGTTTTGGTGAATTTAACAAGTATGTGTTCCGAGAAGAGCCAACCAATGATCCTCTTCAGGCAATAGTTAACAATCATACTTATGAAGACGATCATCACTGGTTGTGGTTTTTGGAAGATTTGGAAACACTGGGTATTAACAAAGCGGTCAAGTTCAGTGATGCTTTAAATTTTCTCTGGAATGAAGAAACTAAAGCTTCGCGGTGGGTATCACATCAAATTTTTCGCTCCGCTTTTGGGGCAAGTCCGATCGCTAAGTTAGCAATCATGGAAGTGATAGAAGCAACTGGTAATGTGTTCTTGTCGTTGAGTTTGTAGCTGTTTACGATCGCGGTCAAATTAGCAGGGTAAAGTGTTACGTTAAGAACGGTCAGCGGTTGCCTGTTACAGGATTCTACGGTTTGCTGATTGATATTTTGAGCCGCACTGAGTACATCGAACAAATTTACCGGCAGTTGGTGCTAGTGTTTAAGGAACGTTTTTCTGTGCAACACGCACGAGTAGCACTTCATCAAGCCCTTGGCTGTTTGGAAGTGATGGTGAGTTCTGGTATTGTCAAGGCAATATTAAACCCCGACTTGTCTAAATTGAATATTTCCATACCTATGGAAGGCGAGTTAATTCACACTCACAGGGATGCGAATTAAGGCGCTACCAGAAAGCTTGACCCCAAACCATCTCAAATCTTAAAAAACAAAAAGTCTGAAGCTGGAAAATTCCAACTTCAGACTTTTACTAACTCCCCGGGTAGGATTTGAACCTACGACCAATCGGTTACACTTATCCCAACGTTTCCGAAGGGCGCGGACTATTTCATCATCCCTACAAATCATGTTTGTGATCTGTCGTCGGATGTCGGGCGCTATGAGATTTATTGGTTAGGCTCCTCATCTCTAGTCTCTGCACCTTTCCGGCTACTTGCGATCGTAACCGCTGCCTTTCGCCAGACTTGGCTCAAGATTGCCGCCACCCGAAGTGCTGCGGTTTCCTTGAATTCACCCGATTTTTCAGTATCCGTTACCGGATAGAGCTGCTATGTCACTAGGGCTTTTGGTTTATGCCAAAGGCTTGCATTCATTACAGCCGACCGCTCTGCCACTGAGCTACCGAGGATTGGGGGTTTTTGTTACCCACATTTACTAACAATAGCTGAACTTACTCGATTTGGCAAGGCCTTTGAGAAACTTTTTTTTTATCAGACAGCGAGCGGGTTTCAGCAGTTAATGCAGCCCCATTCTCAACTTGGCGAGGCGCTGCTGGGATTCTGGATCGAGGGAACTGGCGAGAAAGCGACTGGAATTTTGTTTACGGGATTTTTGCCGGCGCTCGCTGCGGCGGGCGGTGGATTCTACGTCAGCCGCTAGTTGCTCGGCGGACATCCATTCGGCACCGTAGCCGACTACGGTCAATTGCTGCGCTCGGTCTGATGTGGCGACAATCATGCGGCCTTTGCCTTTGACCGATCGCAACTCGTAGCGCAAACTAGCACAAGATTTTTCAATATAAGTATCTGCTGTCTGACCGAAGTCAGTGTAGTGCACCGATAAATTTTTAGTAATAATTTCTTTAACGCCGGGAGTATCTCGATAGTGCGCGTCAAACACCAGTCGAGCCTCAAAATCTTGAACGGCGCTGTAGTTAACTAAAATCTCTATTAACTCGCGGCGAGCTGTTTCGAGTTCGTCGCGATCACGCTTCTCTCGGAGTCGAGGCCAAAGTCCAATTATGTTATAGCCGTCTACAAGTAAAACTGCTCGCGATACATAGGTTGACATGGTTCAAGGCTGAATAGCTCCAGCACATATAGGACGTTATTTGCATTGTTAATCAAAGCTTTTCTTCAATATTATTACCTATTGATGTGTAATTGCTAGGTTACATGGCAATAATTAAACCCCCCAAAGCCAGCTTTACCTGAGTTTTGGGGGGTTAGATTAACCGATAAATTTTCCGGCTTATTCGGCAGATTCCAGGGATACGGGCGATGGCTTACGCCCCGCTTCGCTACGTACAACTGTCGGCAGGGATATTTTCTCAACAGCAGGAGTACAACCGAGCCACTGCACCGACAATTCCGCAAACTGCTGCGGGGGGCCGCTCACGCAAAAACGAGTCGGTAGCGCAGTACCAGGATTTCGCAGCCCCAAAAGCTCCAATTCTCTGGCAGCAGCAGCCACCACCCGTACCGCAGGATCGATCAATGTCACCCCAGCAGGCAAAAGCGAGCGAAGCACAGGAGCCAACAGCGGATAATGAGTGCAGCCGTAAATCAGCGTATCGATGCGCTGCTGAATCAAAGGAGCCAAATATTCCCGAGCCACTTCACAAGTATAAGGGTCGTGAATCCGGTTTTGCTCAACCAGCGGCACAAAAGCCGGACAGCTAACCTGCCACACCAGGCAAGAATCGTCCATCTCCAAAATCGCATTTCGATAAGCATTGCTAGCAGCCGTAGCAGGAGTTGCGATGACCCCGATCCGCTTGCCTTGCTGCACCGCAGCCTGCGCCCCCGGCAGAATAACTCCCAGCACCGGGATATCAAATTCAGCCTGCACCATCTCCATAGCCAAAGCAGAACTGGTGTTGCAGGCCATAATGACCATTTTGACATCCTGTTCCACCAACCAGGCCATAATTTCGCGGACAAACTCCACAATTTCCGACGGCGTGCGAGTGCCATAAGGCAGCCTCGCCGTATCTCCAAAATAAAGTATCGATTCGTTGGGCAATTGTTGGTACAACTGGGTCAAAACAGTCAAACCGCCCACGCCGCTGTCAAAAATACCGATTCTTTGTTGTCCAGAGTCTGTTGTCATTTGTTAATAGTTAGTTATCTGTTGGCAGTTGGCAGTTGGCAGTTGTCAAGTGTCTGTTGACTGTTGACTGTTGTCCAGAGTCTGTTGTCATTTGTTAATCGTTTACTGTGGCTAATAAAAAATAACCAATAACATTAATCAACAGTCAACAGTCAACAGTCAACAGTCAACTGCCCACTGCCCATTATCTTTGTTGAAGATAAAGCAAAATGCCGCGAGCGATCGAAGCCGCCATTTGACTGCGGTAAGCTGGATCTGAAAGTCTAGCGGCATCCTCAGCACCCGTGACAAAACCCACCTCCAGCAAAACAGAAGGCATAGAAGTCTTTCTTAAAACATAAAATCTCGCCTGCCGCACCCGGCGGTCACTCGCCCCCGTTCCCTCCAAAATACTGGCGTGAATCACCCTCGCCAAATCTTGGCCGTTATTGAAATAATAAGTCTCAATCCCACTGATATCAGGCCGGCTCATATTAATCGCATTAGCGTGAATGCTGACAAACAAAGTAGCATTCACCCGTTCCGCCAAAGAAACTCTGGGTTCCAGGTCGATTTCGCTGTCATCAGTCCGAGTCATCACCGCCTGCACTCCCTGCTGTTCCAGCAGCCTCGCCACCTGAAACGAGATATCCAAAACAATCTCCTTCTCCTGAATGCTCTGAATCCCGACTGCCCCAGGATCGCGGCCACCGTGACCAGGATCGATCGCTACTACGGCGCGGCGGTTAGAAACTTGGGGCAAATCGTCGCTTCCGAGAGTCCTTCTCGGCGGCGACAAATTGGGAGTGCGAGTCAAAGGTTGCTGCGCGGTAGCATTAGAGCGCAACTGCAAAGACAGCAACTGCGGGTTTGGTCTCGTCACCCTACCTACCTCTACCCCAGATCGCGGCTGCACCCAAATCACCACAGTCTCCGCATCTTCTTGGCTGGCAGTAAACGATACAGGACTGTTGCCATCAAGCTGAGGAATTTCCCCGGTTAGGACACTAGAGGCGATCCTGATCCAGTAAGCTCTCGACCCTTGATCCCACCCGCTGGTATATGAGACTTGGCGGTCAGTTCTCACCACCAGTTGCGTGCCGTTACTGGCTAAATCAATTGACTGAACTCTCGCTAAATTTCCTTGAGCTTGTCTAGCCGGAGGATCTACAGTCAGGCTGCGGGAAACCGAGGGCTGTCTTACTACACTTCCAGGCAATAGCACAACCCCGCCCAAATTGCTCACAGACGCCCGCCACTGAGTATTAGGACTCTTCATCCGCAAAGTCACGCGGGTAACGGGCGGGTCTGTTGGCAGTTGCCGGACTTCAATCTTGTCAACCCCGTGCTGACCGTTAGTTTGAGGCTGTTGGCTGCTTAGGCTTGGAGCTAAACTCGCTCCTTCAATATCGAGGGTGGCGATGTCCCCTGCCCGACTTTGTTGAAAATTAATTTGGGGGCGACCGCCCGCAGTGCGGACTAAAAAACCGTCCGCCGTTACCTGAACGTTTTGAACTACAGTCGCCTCGGCAGACTGGGCTTGGGATGCTGAAGGTTCAACTGATAACCTTTCTCCCCCTGGCTCTGAAATCGGATTTTGAGTTTCTGCCCGCACCGGCGTTGGCAAATCCACTGTCCACTCGCTCGGAGAAATACCCCGGAATTTTACTTGCTGAGGGTCTATAGTAAACCCGTCTCTGATCTCGACCACAATTCTGGTCGTATCGTTGTCAAACTGACCTACCCGCACCGATTCGATCGCCCCTGAGAGCGGTTTGCTGACCGAGGGACGACCCAGACTTGTCCCCGGCAAGTCGATTACCAACCGCATCGGGTTGAAAATCAGTTGAGCCTTGGGTTGTACTCCCCCATCTGTTGTAATGTAAAGCCGGTTCTCTGAAGCATCAAACCGCCAAGATTGCAGTCTAGCTGCTTCGGCGGCTCCGGCGAGCAAAAATACACTTAAGAAACTCGGTAGTAGCCAGTGGAATTTCACGACAGTTTTTTCCTCGTTTGCGTTACTGCCAAAAGCTGGAAGGGCGCTGCTTGCCCGATCGGCTTTCAGCAGTTAGCCGCCAGCAGACCGGGGGCACGGGGGCCGTCAGTTGTTGGCTAAATTGACTTTTTTATGAGTTAACAGGCTCCAAAATGCCAGATCCCGGCATTTTTGAACTTTCCCGTATACTTGGGGGCGATCGGTTATAAGCAGACTGAAAGATTGTTGGCACAAGGGAAGGTATTTATTTTTAGGAGCAAGAAACAAGGTGTTTCTTGAAGCTAGAAGGTACAAGTTAGAAGGTACAAGTTAGAAGGTAGAATTTTACCGTTCTTCCAGGGAGGGGTTTCATAGCTCTTTAATGTTGGCGAAGCTCGTTACGGCAAGGGTTATAATCCGCTTTACACTTGCGTTTTGTTCTAACTTTTCCTAAACTACCTCAATAACTTAACAACTTACCTCGCGAGCAATCCGGATTTTCAAGATTTAGGTAACTTTTCAAGGCCGCCAAATGTTAGTCCCAGATAAACTGACATATTCTTTAGGTAAAGCTTTTTTGCTAACAGATTGACAGTTAAATACAACTACATATCGCCCTTGCTCTCTTTTTTTCTGAATTTTTAAATCAGGGATTTTCGGTGCTGCTTGAAACTTAGTGGGGCGATCGTGATCGCGCCCGCCAATTTAACATTATGATAGCTAGTCCATGTTTTCAGCAGTAATCGGAGAGTTTTGTGTGTTACTTCGGTCGGCAATGCTTTGTACTTTAGACTCTTTTTGAGTGAACGATCTACACCCAGAACATTGGTTTGTTGACCTGAGAAAAAGTTTTGACCGTAGATATAGTAGTTATCGCAGTTGTAAAGTTTGTTGGACAGCAAAGACAATCGATCGGCTTCTGGGTAAAACCTGTGATTTGGTTTAATGACTTGCCTTTCGACTAACTGCATAACTTGGATGTGTACTACCAGTTAGAGAAGATACACTATATTGGTGATTGTGTCAATCTCTGACCTTCTAAAAACAGGGTCAATCAATAACAGTAGATACATGACATCACAGAAAGACGGAGACTTACTTTCCAGCAGGAGTCGTCCACAGCCAAAAAGTGGTTTAGGTTAGTTCAAGCCTCTAGATAGCGGCTGGGGAGTCAATCGATTTGAGATTTTAGATTTTAGATTTTAGATTTTAGAGGCGACCCCACGGATAAATGCTCTTTCTTGAGGATTTTCGATTTTCGATTTTGGATTGATTCCACGGATAAATCACGTGGCGGGTACCACCTTTGAAATTCGTGGTCAATCTGGAACCTCAAATCGACTGACTCTCAAGATAGGGAAGTTTTGTACTATAGCAACCGCCCTGACGGTGAGGACGTTCTTAATTTTTGAAACCTAAGCGGTCGATTGCACCTTCTTGCAGGACTTCTTTTTACCCGCTCCGCTTCGCCGCTACAGCCTTCAACATCTGCTATACCATACCACCGGTGCGATCGAGTTCTAGCAAATTTATTTCTGAGCGGGACCGATACCTGCAAGTTATTTTTTTCCCTTAGTAATCCACGGCCTCATGTCTAATCAACAGTGCTGCAATTCGCTCTCGCCCATAGGTGCAAAATTCCGGCTCATCCAGTTCAAAATTGCTTGATTTACTTGTTGCGGGCATTCATCCTGGGGACAGTGGCCCGCATTGTCTAATTCAACTAGCTCTACATAATTGGGATTGCATTCGACAAATTGGTGGGGTCGGGCGAAGCGAGGGGGAATCATCCGGTCTTGTTTGCCCCAAATTAACAGCATGGGAATCGTTAAATTTCGCATCACAATCTTGACACTGGGGCAAAATTTTGAACTGCCTACAGCTTTAAATAAAGCGCAGAAGGCGCGGGCTGCTCCCCGATCGCCCGCAGGTCCTGCTAGAATTTCCACTAATTCGTCGGTAACAGCTTCGGGGTTGGAGTAGGCAAAGCCAACCCAGCGACGGACAAAAGAAGGCTTGCGGGCAAAATAAAACAAAGGCCTGAGTACGATCGGAGAAACAAACAAACTTTCAACCGCTTCGATCGCCGGAAGCAGCCATCCGGGCACCGCCTCGGCTCGCACAGAGGGGTCTGGGAGGCTAATCATCACCGTGCCGGCCACCATGTCCGGGTGAGCTGCGGCTACGGCCAGACAAATTAGCGAGCCGATCGAGTTTCCTGCCAATATTACTGGCTCTCTGATAAAAGTTAGCCAAAAATCATAAACTTGATCAACCCACAAAGAGACAGAGTAGTCGATCGGAGCTTTTTGGGAAGCGCCAAACCCTAACAAATCCAAGGCATAAACGGTTTGGTTTTCGGCGAGTTGGGCGAGATTTTGTCGCCAGTGACCGATCGAAGCTCCAAACCCGTGCAGTAAAATAATCGGCGTTCCCGATGCGCGCGGGGCAATTCCCTGGGCCGTAGAATCTTGAGATTCGAGCGCGTCTTGATTTCGTACCCCATCGGGCCGCAAATAAGTGTAGCGAGTTTGCCAACCCCGCCACATCCAGTCTCGTTGAGTTCCCACCCGTTGGTGCCACAGCAGAGAATTTGTCAATTTTGCCTCAGAGCGCAACATAAATTTACACTTGCTTATACCTATTCTACAAGGCAAATCAGGCGACTTGGGGGACTTGCCAGACCGGGCGAGATGGGCTATGAAAAGCGGTTTTACCTCATCCTTAAGCTTTTACCCTGAATTTTTGACGGTTTTCTCATCAATCGGGCAAGGGGGCGGGCGATCGTGTGTGAAGTTAAAATAAAACTAGGCAGAAACTCAGCCAGACTGAGTAGAATAGCAAGTATTGTAAGAATTCATTTACGATCGTCCAAATATTCCCCAAGGCTTTAGCGGAGGGGACACAGGGCGCGGTAGTACGTCCGGTAAGGGTAATACCTTACAAAACAGTTTGATCGTCAATCGTGAAATATTGACCGCTCTAATCTGTAACTATCAAGAAGCTTCGCTATTAAACTACTGCTTGTAAAACCATTCATGCCTGTGATTGAAAGAAGACAAAATCGCAACCTACCCCAGATCAACGAAAATATTCGATACCCCAAAATCCGGGTGATCGATACCGACGGCGCGCAACTAGGGATATTGACGCCTGCAGAAGCGCTGCGCCTGGCAGAAGAAAAAGAACTCGATCTCGTACTTGTCAGCGACAAAGCTGACCCGCCCGTATGCCGGGTAATGGACTATGGGAAGTACAAATTCGAGCAGGAAAAGAAAGCGCGAGAAGCAAAGCGGAAGCAGCACACTGCCGACGTGAAGGAAGTGAAGATGCGCTACAAAATTGAAGAACACGACTACCAAGTGCGCCTCAAACTAGCAGACCGCTTTATCAAATCTGGGGACAAAGTAAAAGCCACGATCATGTTCAGAGGTCGGGAAATCCAACACAGCAACCTAGCAGAGGACTTGCTTAAGCGCATGGCCACAGATTTGCAGGAAATCGCAGAAGTGCAGCAAGCCCCCAAAAAAGAAGGACGCAGTATGATGATGCTGCTGTCGCCCAAGAAAGTATAAATAGATAGTCATCAGCTATCAGTCATCAGTCATAAACTGGTGACTGATAGCTGATGACTTCCGAATTTAGTCAGGAATAAGCTACCACACAGGGAAATCAACGCTGCATGGAAAATTTTCAAATCAGCGGTTCGGCGGGAGTAAGACAAGGAGTGCTGCGATCGCTCAACCTGCGATCGGAAGAAGTAGAGCGAACCGTACTGATGTTCGTCGTCTACACTCTAACCTCCGTCGGGCTGATCTGGCTGGAGCTCAGCACAGTAGGTCTTTTTCTAGATGAATTTGGTGCAGATAAAATGCCCTGGATTTACATAGCCAGCGCGTTTATCGGTTCTGGCTTGGGATTTGTCTACTCGTGGCTGCAAAAAATCCTGCCGCTAAGGCGCACCGTAGTCGTTGTTCTGGCAATGATGTCGATACCGCTATTTTTGTTTCGATTCGGCATCGGCTATGAAAATACTAAGATAGCTGGCGTCAGCATCGCTTTTATTACTATTTTTTTGATGTGGCTGTGGGTAGAAGCTTGCTATGTCCTCAACGACCTTAATACTTCTATCACTTCCAACCAACTTTTTAATATTAGAGAAATCAAGCGCACCTATCCGCTAGTCAGTAGCGGCTATCTAGTAGCTGGAGTAGTCAGCGGATTTTCTCTGCCTGTTTTGCTGTACGTAGTCGGACTCAAAAACGTTACCCTCATATCGGGGTTGATGGTGGCGACAGGCTCGGTGTTGCTCTACTACCTCACGGAAAAATACAGCCAAGCATTCCCGGAAACGGCTCACTGGACTGATGACGACGAAGACGACGACCAAGAAGAATTTACCGCCCGCAAAGTTACAGGCCCGCTCCAAAAATACGCCGTACCTCTAGTCAGTTTCTTCATCCTCGCAGAAGTCGTCTACGTGCTGGTAGATTTCCAATTCTACAGCCAGCTAGAATACCAAAACCCGGGGGACGGAGCTAGCTGGATCGCTAGCTTCCTGGGCATTTATGAAGGCATACAAGGCCTGTTTCAAGTGGCGACTCAGTGGTTCGCTTCGAGCCGGTTGGTGGAAAGAATCGGTGTATTCGTGACGGCGATGATTTTGCCGGCGGGCATCGCTATACTCGGGGTGCTGACCATAGGAGCATCTCTAGGCCAGCTAGTATCTGTGTTCATCGGGCTGATTTTGCTGAGATTTTTAGACGAACTGCTGCACTACACGCTTTTGGAAACCGTTAGCCCGGTTTTATTTCAACCGATTCCCGACAATATTCGATCGGGAATTCAAACTTTGGTCAACGGTGTAGGCGAACCTTTGTCCTGCGGAGCTACAGGAGTAGGCATCCTGATTATGCTGTGGGTGACAGGCAAGATACTCCCCCAGCAAGACGAAAATGTATTTCACGACCAGCAAAGCTTGATATTTATTGGCGTTATCGTCATATTGGCACTGTTGTGGGTGTTTGTCGTATGGTTGATCCGCTCTCAATACGTGGGTTTGTTGGTCAAAAGTGCAGAACGGGGGCGCTTGGGTGTCACAGACGTTGACCTCAAAGCTCTCAAGCGCGCAGTGGTGGAAACTCTACAAAAGCCGGGGGGCGAAGATGAAAAGCGCTCTTGCATAGAACTCCTGACGCAAATTGACCCCAAAAATGTCGGAGAAGTTCTTGCTCCCATCCTCGATTCGCTGTCGCCAGGTTTGCAGCGCCAGAGCTTGGAAACGATGCTGCAACACCCGAACCCCGCATATTTAGAAGCTGTCCGCGCACTTTCGCAGCAATCCTTGCCGCCGGAGGTTCTGGCCTTGGCTTTGCGCTACATCTGGCTGACGGAAGCTGAACCGAATATTGAGAGCTTGCGGCCTTACTTGCAGCCGACGGTCGATCCGGTGGTGCGGGGTACGGCGGCTGCTTTAATTATGAGAAGGGGCGATCGCCAGCAAAAAGCAGAGGCTACTAATACGCTGCGGCAAATGCTGACTCACAAGCAAGAGCGGGAACGTGTTATGGGGACGCGGGCTCTGGGAGAAGCTGATTATTTGCAAGGGCTGCGGCTGTACATCCCCAATCTGTTGCAAGATGAATCTCTGCGAGTGCGCTGCGCTCTGTTAGACGTGATTTCGTCTACTCATTCGGAAGAATATTATCCTTCGCTGTTGCGCGGACTTGGTTACAAATCGACTAGGGAAGCGGCTTTGCAGGCTATAGTCAAACTTCACAACGACGCCATTCCTTTGCTCGTATATTTGGCTGAGGACATCCACAAGTCGGATTTGGTCAGGTTGCAAGCTTGGACGGCTCTGGGTCAAATTGGCACTCCGGAGGCGATCGACATTTTGGTGAGCAATTTGATGACGGCTTGGGGAACGACGAGGCGCAATATCCTCCGCATCCTGTTGAAAATGCCTTCGGAAGCGGGGATAGAAGGGGTTCTAGACCGCATCGGCCGTAGCGGCTTGGAAACTCTTATCGAACAGGAGTTAATGTTTATCGGTCAAATTTATGCAGGTCTGGTAGATTTGTCTGGGGTAACAAGCTACGGCAATTTCTCAAAGCGAGAGGCCAACAGCACCGAGGCACCTGGGAACGATACGGCTCAATTGTTGCAGCGGGCTCTGGCGGGGTTGGAAGCTGATGCTAGGGAGCGGTGTTTTTTGCTGATGAAGTTTCTTTATCCGCTGGACACGGTACAAGCCGCTGCTTTCAACATCGCTTCTGGCCAACCTTCTTTGGTTGCTAGGGGATTGGAAATTCTCGATAATACTGTGGATATAGCTAGGAAGCGATCGCTCATCAATTTGTTAGATCAACACTCGGAAAGAGAAAAATTGAGCAATCTCTCCGAATTGATGGTTTACAAACCTCTACCCCCTAGCGATCGTTTGCGCCGCTTGCTAGAATTGCGCCACTTCCTGTCGGATTGGGCTTTGGCCTGCTGCTTTCACTTGGCGAGGGAAGCGCGCTGGAGTCTTACGGCTCAACAAACTCTTGTCTGTCTGCAACACCCGACGGGTTTTGTCCGCGAAGCAGTGTTAGCCTATTTGAAAATAGCCTCGCCGCGGGCTTTAGTCGAATTGTTGCCCAGGCTGCAAAATGACCCCGATAATTTGGTATCCGCTCAAGTTGAAGAGATGATGGCAGAGTTGGGTGCTGGGGGAAAAAGGTAAAGAAGGAAGAAGGAAGAAGGAAGAAGGAAGAGGGAAGAGGGAAGAGGGAACACAAAGAAACTATGCCCAATGCCCAATGCCCAATGCCCAATGCCCAATGCCCAATGCCCAATGCCCAATGCCTCTTCCTTTGTTTAAGTTTAAATTAATCACTGCATCTCATTATGTTAACCAGCGTCGAACGCCTATTGTTTGTGAGGGAGGTTCCGATTTTTAAGGAACTGCGGGATGATTTTCTTGTGCGTCTAGCATCGGTAATGGATGAACTTTCGTTTCCTTCCAAGCACAGGATTTTTACGGAAGGACAAGAAGGTCGCTCTCTCTATATTTTGGTATCGGGAACGGTGCGCGTGCATATAGGCGATCGGGATTTGGCACAGTTGAAAGCGGGGGCTTGTTTCGGGGAAATGTCGCTGTTTGATGCAGAACCTCGATCGGCTTCTATTTCTACTCTCGAACAATCAGAGTGTTTGATGCTGACTCAAATGCAGCTATACGATGCGATTGATGAAACGCCGGGAATTGCGGTGAATATTATTCGCTTGCTTTCGCGCCGGATTCGGGAGTTGAATCAAAAGTTGAATGCTAAAGAAGCCATGATGCCTCCTACAGAGACTGTGAGAGTTCCTGAAATGCGATGAAATTGGGGAATTGGGAATTGTGTTTTTAGTCGATCGGTAATTCTGCACAATTTATATTCTGTAAGCTGCCAATAGCGAGTACGAATACGTACAATCTCTCTGGTAGATTACACAATGCCACGGTAATCGCATCTTAATAGAGATATTTACAGCACTTTGCGTGACTAAGAGGTACAGTAACAGCAGTGAGCAAAATAATTTTCGATTTGCTTACTTGAACATA